>DASZPC010000670.1:0-3145 GCA_035550455.1 Chitinophagales bacterium
CAATAACGAAGCCCTTTACCGGGCTCATATCGAATACATAAAAATCAATTGTATTGTCACTTTCAATACGGGTATATTTAAGGATGGCCGAAATTCCGTTAGTTTGCTGATGGTTATTCAGCTTGAAAAAGTTTATGGCAACAGTTTGGGCAGCCTGTACATCAACATGTGCAGCAAAGGTTTTTATACTTATTACCAGGATTGAGAGGATAGTTAGAATAAAGGCTTTTTTCATTGCTTGATTTTTCAAAGTTTGCGAATGTAGGATATTTTTCAACTCATTATTATTTGACTGAATGGTTATCAACAATTTGTTAAACGATTTATATTTTATTGGTTATCAGCTATTATGGTTTTAATCTATTTAAACAAGAGACCCTTTTTTTGTTAAAAAGAATTGAAAGGTGTTGATAATGCCTGCAATGGGTTTTTATTTTACCAGAATTAGTAAATTAGCATACAAAACCTGCCTTTGTAAGAGATTGGATGGGGATATTACAAGTCTTTACATTGCGGCGCTGTTGTAATATGTAGTAAGATTTAGTAATTACATTAATATTAAAATTATAGGTTATGGCTCAACAAAAAACTGCGAGCAAGGCTAAACCCCTTGTAGCAAAACCTACACCCGGCGTTCATCCCGGCGAACTTTTGAATGATGAACTGGTGTCAAGGAAAATAAAGAAATCGGCATTTGCTGCTAAACTTGGTGTACGGCCCAGCCATTTAAGTGATGTGCTTTATGGTAACCGGCATATAAGCCCTTCTTTTGCCGTACGGCTTGAGAAGCAATTGAAAATTGATGCCGCTTATTGGCTAGAAATACAAATGTACTACGACCTTAAAGTAGCCCGCAAAAGGCTACGGGCATAATCCATATTCACAGCACGTTTTCTAATTTTTGCTATACAATACTTAACCTGCCTTAGACGGGATAGCTTATTTTTTACCCAAAATTAGCGAGGCTGCTTTTGACCGCCCGCCGATAAATATATATTCGCAACCTGAATACCTGTTAATTTAACTACTACATAACCAAGGTTTATGAAAGATGCCTATATTTTTGATTCTATTCGCACCCCTAGAGGCCGGGGTAAAAAATCCGGTTCGCTTTACGAGGTTAAGCCTATTGATTTACTGGCACAATTGTTCCGTGCCATGCGCCAGCGTAATGGCAATTTTGATACCAGCCAGGTTGACGATGTGGTACTTGGCTGTGTAACGCCCATTGGTGAACAAGGCGGAGATATAGCAAAATTCGGACATGTATACGGTGGTTGGGACCAGGTAGTACCCGGTATGCAAATAAACCGTTTCTGTTCATCTGGCCTGGAGGCCATTAACCTTGCTGCTATGAAAGTGCGCAGCGGATGGGAACATATGGTAGTAGCCGGCGGTGTTGAAAGTATGAGCCGTAACCCTATGGGTAGCGATGGTGGCGCCTGGTACCTGGACCCTGCCGTTAATTCAGCGCTTGGATTTATCCCGCAGGGTATTTCAGCCGATTTAATTGCCACCCTTGATGGCTTTACCCGTGAAACGGTTGATAATTATGCCCTTCAGTCGCATAAGCGCGCGGCACATGCCCGTAAAAGCGGATATTTTAAAAATTCTGTTATTCCGGTTACAGACCAAAACGGCTTAACTATCCTTGATAACGATGAAACCATCCGCGAAGACGCTTCTATAGAAGCAATGGCAAAACTGGAGCCTTCGTTTGCTATGCCTGGCGAACTGGGCTTTGATGCGGTGGCTATGCTTAAATATACCTCGGTTGAGCAAATTAACCACGTGCATACACCGGGTAATTCATCGGGTATTGTAGATGGCGCTGCCATTACTTTAGTGGGAACTAAAGAAGCAGGAGAGAAGTTGGGCCTTAAACCCCGTGCCCGTATTGTAGCCGCTGCAGTTACCTCTTCCGACCCCACCATTATGCTAACTGGCCCGGCTTTTAGCGCACGTAAAGCATTAAAGGTGGCTGGTATGGATAGAAAAGACATTGACATTTGGGAAATGAACGAGGCCTTTGCTTCGGCAGTGCTCCATTTCCAAAAGCAAATGGAAATTGACAGCAGTGTGCTAAACGTTAACGGTGGCGCTATTGCTATGGGGCACCCGCTTGGCGCCACCGGCTCCATGCTTCTTGGTACGGTGCTCGACGAACTGGAACGTACCGGCAAGGCTACCGGCTTAATTACGCTTTGTGTAGGTGGCGGTATGGGCGTTGCTACTATTATTGAAAGAGTGTAAATCTCAATATTCAATACTAATATCTAAATACAATTTCATGATAAACTATAATAAAGACGAACAGAATATTGTTACGCTCACTTTAGATAACCCAAATAAATCGGCCAACATTATCAATCTCGCTTTTGGCGAAGCTTTAAAGGCAACGCTTGAAAGGCTACAAGCTGAAAAAGATTCCATACGCGGCATCATCATTACCTCTGCCAAAGAAACTTTTATGGCCGGGGCTGATATTGACGAGATGTTCAAGGAAACTAATCCGCAACATCTTTTCAACAGGGCACAAAATCTAAAGGCTGGTATGCGTTACCTTGAAACACAGGGTAAGCCAGTGGTGGCGGCCATTAACGGTACTGCCTTGGGCGGTGGATTTGAATTAACCCTGGCCTGCCACAGGCGTATAGTGCTTGATAATCCTAAAATCCAGTTGGGCCTGCCCGAAGTTACATTAGGCTTGCTGCCCGGTGCCGGTGGCGTTACCAAAATGGTGCGCCTGCTTGGTTTGCAGGGGGCACTTGTTTATTTAACTGAGGGGAAAAAAGTATCGCCTGCCGAGGCATTGAAGGATGGCCTGGTGCATGAACTGGCAAAGGACAAAGAAGATTTGCTTGCCAAAGCCAAAGCGTGGATACTGGCTAACAATACCGCTACGCAACCTTGGGATAACCGCGATTACAAAATGCCTGGTGGTTCACCGCTTAACCCCAATGTGGCTAAGGTATTGCCCATAGCCCCGGCTATGCTGGCTAAAAAAACACATAACAATTATCCTGCTCCGCTGGCTATCATGAGTGCTGCTGTAGAGGGCGCTCTTGTGGATTTTGATACGGCTACACGCATCGAAAGCAGGTATTTTGTTCAACTGGCTACCGGTAAAGTATCCAAGAACATG
>DASZPC010000671.1:0-4107 GCA_035550455.1 Chitinophagales bacterium
TGGGGCCGGTATCCCCTGTAGCGCCGGTTGGGCCGGTTAAACCAATGGAGCCTGTCGGGCCGGTTACGCCGGTAACACCTATTGGGCCTGTATCACCTGTAGCGCCGGTTGGGCCGGTTAAACCAATGGAGCCTGTCGGGCCGGTTACGCCGGTAACACCTATCGGGCCTGTATCGCCTGTAGCGCCGGTTGGGCCTGTCAAACCAATGGAGCCGGTTGGGCCTGTATTACCTGTAACGCCTGTGGCGCCTGTATCTCCTGTTGCACCAGTAGGGCCGGTTACGCCTATGGAACCGGTAACTCCGGTTGGCCCTATCGGGCCGGTATCGCCGGTCGGGCCGGTTACCCCAACTCCGGTTGGGCCGGTATCGCCAGTCGGGCCGGTTACCCCTTGTATGCCGGTATCGCCGGTGGCTCCTGTTGCGCCAATGGCTCCTGTAGGGCCTGTATTACCTATCGAACCGGTAGCGCCGGTGGCCCCTGTACCGCCCGTAGCCCCTGTACCACCGGTAGCGCCGGTGGCCCCTGTTGGGCCGGTGTTACCAGTAGGGCCGGTTATACCCTGTGGTCCTGTGGGGCCAACAGGGCCTATACCACCTGTAGCACCGGTATCGCCAATCGGGCCGGTACCGCCGCGCGGGCCGGTAGGGCCGGTAATTCCTGTTGGGCCTGGTGCGCCTATTGGGCCGGTACTGCCTACGCTACCTTGCGGGCCCGTTGGGCCGGTTGGGCCAGTAGTGCCTGTACCCTGTATCCCTTGCGGGCCGGCTGGGCCTGTGGGACCTGTTGGGCCAGTAGCGCCAGCCTGCGAACTATTCCCCGCAGTTTCAGCATAAAATGCATAAGGCACACTTACTAACTGGGTTAAACCCATATTTGTAAACGAACTACAGTTTCCTGATTGGTCATACTCCACCTGTAAGTATATATTACCGGTTGACCAGGGAATAGAGGCAAAGTTTCCAAACAACACATTCCCCAAACCAATTTTTACTGTAAACAAACCGAATTGGTTGGTAGTAGCCGTTTGTGTTTCCTGGTAAACAGGCGAGCCCGGGTTCTGTCCGCTTATAACGGTAAATTTTACACATACCGTGTGGTTGGTAATTTGGTTACCGCTAGCATCGCGCGCCACAGCCTGGTAATTCATAGCTTGTGGTGGTGCTTGGGCAATAGCGGATATAAAACAAAACGAAAGGGCTACGAGAAGTAAATGTCGTAGAAGTTGCATGGGTTGCATTTTGTTAACGAATATAGATTTTTTCAAGGTCGCAGACTATTATAGTGTTAAGGACAATTTTTTAAAATGTTCTTCCAATTCCAACCACCCACCTGAATTTAAAATTATCGGGAGATGAATACGGCGTGCTGCTCAAAAAGAACGGCACATCAAACCTGAACGTTAATGGCTTTATGCCCTGTAACGGCCCCCACTTTTTAATGGTGAAAGCCACTCCCGCACCAGCATCAACCCGGGGTACCGTTAATTGCTGTTTATTTTCGGTGTTAATATATGCTATACTTCCTACATCGCCAAATAAATAAGTGTTCACACTAAAATGCTCGCGCAGCCATTGGTTTTTCACTGGTACAATCCGGTTAAAATCCACTTCCTCGTTAACAGCAACGCCCGATGGCCCTTTGTAAGCGCTAACTACTACCCCTTTTTTATCTGTTTCTGCCAACAGGTAACCGGCATAACCACGCATGTTCATTCCTCCTCCAAATTGCAAATGGTTTACATCATTTCCATAATTACCGGCCCAGCTTTGGGGCGCAAAACCAACCGCCCGGTAATACTTACTTTCCATCATCTCCTCCGGGTTTCCCCCGTTAAAGTAGACCGCGCTTTCACTCGGCACGTTGCTTCCGGTCCCTATGCGCCCATAAAACCTTGTCCTGAAATCAAGTTTCCAAACACGCGCCTTCAGCACTGCATTTACATCAAGATAATTATAGTCATAGCTGCTTGTCAATAACCCCGACCTTATTTGCGCCGCAATAAAGCCATTATAATTACTGTGCGCAAAACTGTAGGTTAAAGAAACATTTAACGATGCGTTAAATTTCTTCCCATTGCTCCATACCGCATCCCACTCTGCCGGGTAAAGAAGGTAATTGCGCCAGGTTTCATCGTGCCGGGTAAAAGCTTTCACATAAATACTGGTTTCCACATGGTCGCCAAACCGTTTCGAAAGCCCTGTCCGGTACATCTCATATCCATCAAGCCATTGGCTGTGGAAGAAGAACGTGGAATTTTTCATCAACTTGTCAAGCATGGTGGAATAATCAAAACGGTAACTGAACCACCCGGCATTTTTGCGTTCTGCTTTATCAAAACCATACCGCTCGCCCCCTTGTGCCAGGTGCGAGTTCAGCCATGCCGTGAAAGAAAAATTATGTTTTGTGTACATATAATTTCCGTTCACGTTAAAGCCAATTTTAAATCCATCATAAGCATTCCACCATACATCGGGGCGCATGTATATCCTGTATTTCTCCCAACTGGGGAACGGGTAAATATGCGAGTCGAACCTGAATTCTGTTTTATGCTTCAACCGGTTATCCGTCATATTAATATCGGCCAGCCGGTTGCTGGGGTCAATAATTACATTTTTAATACCGCCCGGTATAATTACCCTGGCTTCGTAGGTGGGCTCCAGTTTATCCCAGCCATACCATTTGGGTAAGGTAACCGCTTTGTTGCTGTCTGCCGCTTTTTCAAACCAGGTATTCGGTATGTAGAAATTATAAACCGAATCCCGCTTCGATACTACCTGCAAATCAATAGGCATTTGCATCCTGCCCTTTCGCTTAAGCGTAACCACATATTCGTCCGGCATTCTGCCTTTTTTAATGCAATCAATTTTATAGTCAATATTCTTCGTGGTCTCTATCCATTCATCAAAAAACCATTTCAAATCGGCATGGGTAAAATGGCTTACCGAATTCCTGAAATCCTCCGGGTACGGATGGCAAAACTTCCATTGCGCCACATAGTTTTTCATAGCGGCTGCAAACAACGAATCGCCCAGCACATATTGCAGGTTATACAACATGGTAGCGGTTTTAAAATACACCTGCCCGTAACCGCCACCATGCCCCAGCGCCCCGTTAAAAGCATCAGAATGTGTATTCAATGGCTCATCATTAAAATGCATCGCTGCTATCAGGTAGCCTATGTAAACCTCCCGGTCGCGCGTGTTTGTAGGCTCAAAAAACATACGTTGGTACCAATGCTTTTTGCTGATGGTATCAAACGGCAGCATCTCTCCGTCAATCTTGTTAAGGCCCCACGCCGTAAGAAACTGTGTAAACCCCTCATCCATCATGGCACGGTAGGTTTCGTTATTGCCAAGCATACCATAAAACCAGTTATGCCCCACCTCGTGTACCAGCAGGCTGCGGTACTCCCGGTCATGCCCGCCATCCAGTGTTATCATGGGGTATTCCATGCCATCGGCGGCATCGGCCACTACAATTTTCGGGTATTCAAACACCCCGAAATCGCGGCTGAAAGTGCTTATAATTTTTGCCAGGTAATCAGCCGCATTTTGCCAGCCGCCTGCGTGCATTTCCTGCGCAATGGCCACACAACGCACCCCCTCCCCATTTAGCCTGCCCGGGTAAATAATGGTATCGTGTATGCGGTAAGTGGGGTCGGCAGTAAAAGCAAAATCATGCACATTTTCGGCATGGTAAACCCAGGTCTTGGTTTCGCCTTTTTTATATTTAATAACCGTGCTGGCTTTAGAATCCAGCTTCTTGCCTTTAAAATTATAGATGTCAATTTTTTTCTTCAAGCTATCGGGCAGCACTTCGCTTTCGTTCTGCAACACACCCGTTGCCTCTACAATGTAATTCGAAGCAAAGGTCAGGCTTACATCAAAGGTGCCAAAGTCGCCATAAAATTCACGGTTCAAATGCTGGTCGGTATTCCAGCCGCTTTTACGGTCGTAAACACAAATTTTAGGGTACCACTGGCAGCCATTGTAATGGGTGTATGGGCCGGCCTTGTATTTCTTCATTCGCCGCCGCGTCGAGCCCTGGTCGTAATAAGTATGGAACTTAATATCAAAATCGCATTTGCCGTTTGGCAATAAGGGT
>DASZPC010000672.1:0-2020 GCA_035550455.1 Chitinophagales bacterium
AATACCAAAAGGAAGAACGCACCCTGATAGCCCGGCGCAGTATATCATCGCATTTCAGGCTGAGCCATTTGGTGGATGTAATGGACCGGGACCGGGTGGCGCCCCGCGAAAAAGTAATACAACTGCGCAGCGAGCTTGCCGCGTATTATAAAAACGATACTTTTTTAGATTGCCAGAGTATGGGAGAACTGGTGCGCAACAGCCTGCGTGTTTTAACAGAGGAATTCGCCGATGGGTGACCGGTTTTTTTATTTAAAAAAAACTAAAATGGGCTTTCAGAAAAAAAATGCCATTTAAATTCGCCGACGTTTTTATATTTGATATTAAGGAGCGAATAAACAGGATGGGCAAAAAATACGTTTCGCGTACAGAGGTAACCAAGGCAGTTGTATTACTGCTTTTGTACATTGTACAAACGTGTATTTTTCAAATGCTGAAAGCAGCTCCTTGCAGCGCAGATATTTATACACGCTATAGCTGCCCGGCACAGCACAAAAAGGAAACAGCCAAAAAGCCGTACTCGTTTATGCTGGTAAACCATATACCCAGCAAGCACACCATTACCGAGCCGGAAAAATGTAATGAGCTTACACCATTGTTTTTTACAAGCCCGCTGCATACGTTAGCGGTTGGTGATAATAGCTGCATTTATAATTACAACGTGCGGCTTTGCAAGGCCGACGATGCGTATAAACGATTTTGTTTATTGCGCGTAATGCTAATTTGATATTCCCGAATAATTAAGGCTTTCCGTACCCGGAAGAGAGTTGTGCATGATGGTGCCCTATAAAGGGTTATTGATTATTGCTGCTTGATCGGATATGCGAAAGGCCCGGAAGAATATGGCATAGCAATATGCCATGCGCAGCAAGGCAGGCAGTATGTAAGCATGGGTGACATCTGCCTGTCCTCTGCTGTCGCGTTTTTTAAAGGATAGTGAGATATAATGATAGTAAGACGCCCGAAAGAGCAAAAACCAGCGATTGCAAGCTATTTGCCCCGCCCGTATATAACGGTAAGCACCGTATAAATCATAATTTTGAAGTCCATCATTACGCTCATGTTTTCGATATAGATGATGTCGTATTTAAGGCGTTTAACCATTTCCTCTACAGTAGAAGCGTAGCCGTATTTAACCATACCCAATGAGGTTATGCCGGGCTGTACTTTAAAAACCTGGCGATAGTGCGGGGCCACTTTAATAATCTGCTCGGCAAAATAGCGGCGCTCGGCACGTGGGCCTACAATACTCATATCGCCGGCAATTACATTTAAAAATTGGGGCAGCTCATCAATACGGTATTTGCGTATGGTGCGGCCTATGGAGGTCATACGCGGGTCGTTTTCGGTGGTAAGCTGTGGGCCGTTTTGCTCGGCATTTTTGCGCATAGAGCGGAACTTGAACATTTTAAAAGGCCTGCCGTGGCGGCCGAGCCTTTCCTGTACATAAAACACAGGGCCGCGGTCAACCAGCCATATACGAAGGGCCACATACAGGGTTAAGGGAAGTGTAACGGCCACTGCAAAAAGAGAGGCCAGGATATCGAACCAGCGTTTGGTAATGCGCTCCCACTCGTTAAGCATTACGGGGGGTATTTCAATAAAGGCTTCGCCTACTGCGTGATTCATACGCACGGTACGCGAAAGGATATCATACATATCGGGTATAATGCGGATAGTAACATTTTTATCGGCCAGGCGGATGATAATGTCGTTCAACCGGTGGTGCTCGGAAGATTCAATAGCAATAATAACTTCCTCAAGGCGGGGGTGTTGGTGTACTACTTTTTCAAGCGCATCGAGTTTGCCCAGTTCTTTTAACTCGGCGGTCATGACGTTTTGGGTACCGCCGTTCAGTTCGAGGTAGCCAATGAAATGAAAACCAAACGATTTTTCTTTCTTTTTCATTTCCAGGTAAACATCTTCGGCACGCTGGCTGCTGCCTATTAATAAAGTTTCGTAGCCAACAAGCCCGCTATGTATATCGCGCTTTACCAGGTACAAAATAAACTGCCGCGCC
>DASZPC010000673.1:0-3229 GCA_035550455.1 Chitinophagales bacterium
CCTGCTGGCCGCCCCACAACCGAACCTTACCCGCTATTTCTGGAATATTAACGGGCAGACCACAGAAGTAAAGACCCCCGGTAGCTATACTTTTACCAACCATTCGCAAACACCAGATACCATCCCTGTAACGCTTACCACGGTATTTTATAACTACGAGGTAAAGAACGTGCATATTGCCAACGTAACCGGTGGCTACTGTGGCGATGTTGAAGAAGTTCAATGCAGTTGTGTTGGTTCTGTTACTTCGCCAGACCCATACATTAAATTGCCATTACTGGGTTACCAGAGCAGCTATGTAAGCAACACCTGCACCAATGTTAATTTTAACGGCATTAACCAATTGATACCGTTAGGCCTTGATACACTGGTAATGCAGATATGGGATGCCGATAACGGCCCACCGTTTGGCTCGCAGGATGACCTGATTGGCAACTATACCTTACACGTTAGCCTTAACCAATACAACTATGCCGATAACAATGCCGATGGTTTTGTAACTTTTGATACCGTTGCCGGCACTAGCATTACCGAAACGCTGAATGTTATTGTAAACCCTACCCCGCCTATGCCGGTGGTAGTGGCCACACAGGATACTTTCTGTAATGGCGATTCGGTACTGCTTTCGCTGGATACCAGTGCTACTTATAATGGCTATGCCTTTAACTGGTACAGGGATACGGTTTACCTGACTGATGTAACCGATTCAGCATTTTATACATCCGTACCGGGCGCCTATAAGGTAATTGTAAATAACCTTAGCACCGGCTGTATGAACGAGTCGGGTTTTGATACTATTACCCGTGTTCAATCGCCACAATCACCTGTTCAGGTAGTTAATGCGGGGTCGCAGTTATATGTAACGCCTTTTGCAGCGGGGCTGGCAGTGGCGTGGTATTACAACGGGGCGCTAGTGCCGGGCCAAAGCGGTTCGGTTATATCATATCTTGGCGATGGCACGTACCAGGCTGTTGTGTATACCAGGGTTTTCCCTGGATGTTCTACCGAATCTGCCATAGATACAGTGGTAACATCGGGTATTTCGGATTTAACGCAGGATTACGGGTTGAGTGTTATACCCAATCCGAATAATGGTAAATTCCAGGTGTTGTTTAACGCTACCCAAAGTTCGAATTTTAACATTTACATCCGTAATTTGGTTGGCCAAACAGTGTTCAGTAAATCGCTTGGCGATTTTGCTGGAAAATTTATGACTAATGTAGACCTTGGCTCTTTTGCCAAGGGCGTATACGTGGTAACAGTTGAATCGGAAAAAGGCAGCCAGAATGTGAAATTGATTGTTCAATAAAGCAACCGATGACTGCAAAATTATGTGAATAACTATACCGTATAAGACGGTACTTGTTTTATATTTGTCTCATTATCTTAAAACTAAAAGCACGACTCTCATGAAAAAAATAATTTTTACCCTTTTAGCTTTCACCGGGCTTTACCTGCAATCAAACGCACAATATTGCGGCACCCATGGTGGTGACGCATCAGGCCCGAATGTATGTGTGCCTGCTGATACTGCCACTAAGCCGGGATTAGCCCCACTGCCAGACAGCCTACCCCCGGTAGTTAACGGTATTTCGCAAAGCACCGTTATCCAGTTTGAAAATTTTGATACTATCCGTTTTAACGGTATATTATTAACTATTAATAACCTTACGGTTGACTCTATTGAGAACCTGCCTACAGGTTTGTGCTGGGCCACCAACGTAACTAACAATACATTCCCTAACAAAGGGTATGGTTGTATTAAAGTGAGCGGAACCCCTTGTTCAACTCCGGGCCAATACAAACTGTATATCATTGTAACTGCTGACGTAGGTGTTGCAATTCCTACAAATGCTGATGCTGCCGGTTTGGCTTACTATGTAAGGTGTATTAATAATGGTGATTCTCCTACTGCTGTTGATACCACCCAAACTGCTGCCAATCCATTTATTCAGTATGGCAGCGAAACTGCCAACGGTTGCGGAAATGCTATTAATAATGTAGACAACGGTATCAGCGCTATGGCTGTATCGCCTAATCCGTTTAACACTCAGGCACAGGTATCATTCTATTCAGACAAAGCACAGCGCGTAACTGAGCGCCTGACTGATATTTTGGGCAACCAAATTTATGCTAACGATATCCAGGTAACACCGGGTATGAATAACCATACTATTGAAAGAGGTAGCCTGCCAGCAGGTATATACTTCTACTCTGTTACCGCAGGTAAGGTAGCTGTTACCAAGCGTGTAGTGATAACTGAGTAATATAAGCGCCGGGAACGGTGTTGAAAACTTTAACAGAAAAGTCTTTCCAAGTTTGGAAAGACTTTTTTGTTTTGGCGGCGAAAGATTCGCTAAATTTTGATTAACCAATAAAAACTAAGTATGAAAAGAATAATTACAGGCGCTTTGATGATAGCAGCGCTGCTTTCGAGCACTAACATATTTGCCCAATATTGTGGCAATTCGGGCCCACTGATTTGTATACCCTCGGGCGGCCCCCAATCGGGCGGTTTTTTCCCGTCGGATTCAATACCCTGCATTGTTCAGGGGCAAACTTATAGTGGCAACCTACAGTTTTATATGTTTACCACTTTTGATTTCCAGGGCCACCAAAATGTAGATAGCATACAATTTGACGTACCAGATGGCGGCCTGGGTAACCTGCCCTGCGGTATTTGCTGGTCTACCAACAAAGCCAGCAACACCTTTGCAGCCGGTGAGCAGGGTTGCCTGCACTTTACAGGTACTACTAACGATGCAGTAGGCCAGTATAAGCTTGAAATTAACCTTAATGCATGGATTAACGGAAATACCACGGCGTTCCCGGTTTCGTACGATCTGGTTGATATGACCGGCACCCGCATGTGGCTAAGGGTGGTGGCCCCCAGTACCAACTGCCCGGCGGTTGATACCTCATCGGGCGCTAATAACCTTACCGCTTCTACTAATTGCCCTACGGGTATAAGCGATGTTAGCAGCGATTTGGCGTCATTAAGCATTAACCCTAACCCGGTTAATAGCGTATCGAATGTATCGTTTGCGGTAAGCGAGGCGGCTACTTATACAGTAAGGATTACTGACCTGACCGGTAAGGTAATATCGAACAGGCAGATAAGTGCCCACGCGGGTATTAATACCTTTACCATACAAAAGGCAGATTTAGCCAATGGGGTTTATTTCCTTACGCTTAACAACGGAAAGGTTTCTGTTACCCACCGGTTTGA
>DASZPC010000674.1:0-11349 GCA_035550455.1 Chitinophagales bacterium
CCTACAGCGAAAACCGCCGAAAACCTGCTAACTGGATTGAGGTAAAAGGCGCTACCCAGCACAACCTTAAAAATATTGATGTAAAACTGCCGCTGGGCGCTTTAACCGTGGTAACTGGTGTAAGCGGATCGGGCAAAACCACCCTGATAAAGAAGATTTTATACCCCGCCTTAATGCGCCAGTTTGATGGTATGGCCGAAAAACCGGGCAGCTTTAAAGATTTAACCGGCGATGTAAAACGCATTACTGCCGTAGAGATGATTGACCAAAACCCGCTGGGCCGAAGTTCGCGTTCTAACCCGGTAACGTATGTAAAAGCCTATGACAGCATACGCGACCTTTTTTCAAAACAACAGCTTTCAAAAATAAGGGGCTACCAGCCCAAAGACTTCTCTTTCAACGTGGAAGGCGGGCGCTGCGAAACCTGCAAGGGCGAGGGCGAGGTGGTGGTTGAAATGCAGTTTTTGGCAGATGTACACCTGAAATGCGAAACCTGCAACGGGCGCAAGTTCAAGGAAGAAATACTGGAAGTACAGTATAAAGGCAAAAACGTTTATGAGGTGTTGGAGCTTAGCGTTGATGAGGCCATTGAATTTTTCGGGGAAAACAAGGATGTGGTGAATAAATTAATGCCCCTGCAAAATGTTGGCCTGGGCTATGTAAAACTGGGCCAATCCAGTTCAACCCTTAGCGGCGGCGAGGCCCAGCGGGTTAAACTGGCGTCCTTCCTTACCCGTGGTTCGGCGCCCGACCCCATCCTCTTCATTTTCGATGAACCCACCACAGGGCTTCACTTCCACGATATTAATAAGCTCCTAACCTCTTTTAACCAGCTTATTGAGGCCGGGCACTCGGTTATTGTTATTGAACACAACATGGATGTTATAAAATGTGCCGATTGGCTGGTTGATTTAGGCCCCGATGGGGGCGATGAGGGGGGGCACCTTGTATACCAGGGTGTACCCGAAGGTATCTTTCGTGCAAAAAATTCGTATACAGCTAAGTATTTGGAACCTAAATTGCACCGGAACTAATCCCTTTTTGGGTTTTATAGTGTAATTTAATGCTAAAACCAGCAGGTTTTCGGAAAACCGAGGACGGTAAAGGATATGGAAATTTATTTTCGTAACCACCGTATTGAAGAAAACCCGCTTAACTGATGTTACAATTTGATTGATGTGAAGCCACGGCTACTTGCTTTGCTGTTTGTAATTAGTTTATCCTGCAAAAGCCTTTTTGCCCAGGACTTTATGGGCTATGTAAAAAGGGCCGATAGCCTCTCATCGCCCATATACAAAGCCAATGTACAGGTATTGCTCAACGGCACCGCCGCCAACACACTTTCCACTTACTTCAATGGCTCCTATAGTTTTACAACCCTCAAAAACCAAACCTACACCGTAAAAATTTCGTACGTAGGCTACATAGATACCACCTTCACTTTTACTACCGATAAAGCCGGCACACCTTCGGTTAAAAACGTGGTGGTAACTCTTAAAAAAGATGGGATGCGCCTTTTAGGCATTATCCGTAGTGCCGATGATAATTTCCCTATCAAAGGGGCTACCATCATTATCAAGGATATAATGACCCAAAAGGAGAACCGGATAACCACCGGTATTGACGGCTCGTACAATTTCAAGTTGGAATACGAAACCAACTACCGGGTTAGTATTGATAAGCGTTCGCCGGGGGTAATAAATAAATACCGCGATACCACCTTCTATGTTTCAACCGTTGGCTTTAACCTGCCGCTCGATTATAAACTGGATATAAGCCTGTCGGACCTACCCGCAGGCACACCAGCCATTCAGCCATACAGTGGCGCCTCCACTGCACAAAACAACAAAAACATTAAACCAGTAGTACAGGTTGGCAGCAACAACCCGGTTACCCCGGCTGAACAACAAAACCCGGTAATAGCTTCAGCAAAAACTATTTCACCTACTAAGGCAAGTGCCGATACTGCCGCCCAAAAACCAATCACAGCCCAGGCAGTGCCTATAGAATCCACCAATAATGAAAAAGCTAAACCAAAAGCAAGGAATAAGAAAGAAGAACCCGAAGCCACTACAGTAAGTAGCAATAAAAAAGGTAAAAAAGCCGAAGTAACCAGTCAGGAATATGGCAAAGCAACTGCTTTAAAACCTGAATTTGATAACGATTCGCTTACCCGTTTGGCACTTGCAAAGCAGAAGATGTTCGAAGACTCTCTGATACGCATTACCATTGAACATCAAAAACTATTAAAGGAACTAGCCGTTAAAAAAGCCCATGAGGACTCCATTTCGCGTGTATTGGCTTTAGCGCACGATAAAATGGTGCATGATTCCATTGCCCATGCTAAAGCGGAAATGGATTTATTGAATAAGGAGCGCGCCGCACAAAAAATTTACGAAGACTCGCTTGCTAAAGTATTGAGGGCTACTGCCAAAAAACTTGAACAGGATTCACTGATGCAGGCAAAAGCCGAAAGCGAAAGGCTTGTACGGCTAAAAGCAGCCGAAAAAGCATATTCTGATTCAATTGCATTAGCCATAAACCTGGCAAGGAAAAAGGCCGTGGAAGATTCCATTGCACGAGTAAGGGCCGAAATGGCCCTTCGGCAAAAAGAACACCTGGACTCGCTAGCGCACATAACTGCTGAAAAGGCACGTATTGCCAGCGATATGGCCAACAAAAAAGCGTTCCGCGATTCGATTGAAAACGTTTTTGCCGAGGTACGTAAAAAAATGGTGCGCGATTCCATTGCACGGGCACAGGCCGAACGCGAACGGGCCACGAAAGATTTAATTGACAAAAAGGCTTTCCAGGATTCGGTTACAAAAGTTTTGGCTGAAACCCAACAACGCTATGTTCGCGATTCTATTAACCGCGCTATTGCTGAAAAGGAAAGGAGTGCACAACAAGCCTCTGCCATTAAAGCTTATAACGACTCGGTAACCAAAGCACTGCTTTTAGCAAGAAAAAAAGTGGTGGAAGACAGTATGGCGCGCGAGCTTGTTGCCATGCGTAAAAAAGCCGTAGAAGATTCCATAGCCCGCGTAAAGGCCGAGAAAGAACATCAGGCGCAGGAAGCCGCCATTAAAAAAGCAAAACAAGACTCCATAGCGTATGCCAGGGCCGAACAGCAACGCCTTGCCAATGAAAAAATAGCTAAAAAGGCTTACGAAGATTCGGTGGCAAGGGTGCTAAACGCCGCACATCAAAAACTGGCACTTGACTCCATTGAAAGGGCTAGGCTTGAAAAGGAACGTATTGCACACGAAGCAATAGTTAAAAAGGCCTATGAAGACTCCATTGCTTATGTAGTGGCCATGGCACGCAAAAAATTTGTTGATGATTCTGTGGCGCAGGTAAAAGCAGCCCAACAATTGGCCGCCCGCGCAGCAACCGCCAAAAAACTATACGAAGATTCTATTGCAAAGGTATTACTGGCTGCCCACCAAAAACTGGTTCATGACTCTATTGAACATGTAAAATCTGAGCAACAAAGAATAGCACAAGATGCTATTGCTAAAAAAGCCTACGAAGATGCTATTGCAAAACAAGTAGCCGAAGCGCGTAAAAAACTTGAAGCCGATTCTATTGCTAAAGCTAAGTCGAATATAGCGGCTAGGGAAAAACTGCGCTTAGACTCAATAGCTTTGGCTAAGGAAGCGCAACAACGTGTTGCACGCGAACTGGCTGCCAAGAAAACATTTGAAGATTCGGTAAACAAGGTGCTGACGGCAGTACACAAACAATATCTGGAAGACTCAATAGCACGTGTACGTGCCGAAAAAGAACGGATAAAGAGCGAACAGGCAGCACGCAGGGCATTTGAAGATTCGGTAAACACTGCGCTGGCACTGGCCCACAAAAAATATATAGCCGATTCTATTGCCAACGCTAAAGCAGAAAAAGAAAAAGCCGAGCGCGAAATTGCCGCTAAAAAATCTTACAACGATTCGGTTGCGCAAGTGGCTTTATTGCTGCACAAAAAAGCCGTTGAAGACTCTGCAACCAAAGTGCTGGCAGCTGCCAGGGAAAAATATGTAGCCGACTCCACGGCCAGGGCAAATGCCACCAATGCTGAACTGGTCCGCCGCCAGGCAGCGCAAAAAGCTATGGAAGACAGCATAGCCCTGGTAAAAGCCGGCCATGCCAAACTTGCGCAGGAACTAGCTGCGAAAAAACTGTATGAAGATTCCATTGCAAGATTACTGGCTGAAACACAGCAAAAAATTACCCGCGACTCAATAGCCCGTGTTAAAGCGGAAAAAGAAAGGGGAGTACGCGAAACCGCTTTGCGTAAAGCTTATGAAGATTCCATTGCCAGAGTAATGGCCCTGGCACAACAAAAATTTGAGCGCGACTCAATAGCAAGGGCAAAAGATGAAGCCCGCCGTAAAGCCGACGAATTAACCGCACGCAGGCATTTTGAAGATTCGATTACAAAATTACTGGCCAATGCACAGGCAAAAGCCCAACGGGATTCAATTGAACGCGCCAAAGCCGAGCATGAAAAACTTATCAAAGAACTGGCGGCGAAAAAACACACCGAAGATTCTATTGCCGGTGTAATTGCTGCGGTAAGGCAAAAAGCGATTGAAGATTCAGTTACCCACGCTAAAGCTGAAAAAGCAAAAGAAGCGCACGAACAAGCCTTGATAAAAGCATACAACGATTCCATTACAAAAGTAATTGAAGCCGCCAGGCAGAAAGAGATAAAGGATTCTATTAACCGTGTAACTGCCGAAAAAGAAAAACAACGGATTGAACTTGCCGCCAAACAACAAACAGAAGACTCCATTGCAAAAGTATTGGCAGCGGTGCGTAAAAAGGCAGTTGATGATTCTATTGCGCGGATTAAAGCTTTAGCCGAAAAAGAAGCGCATGAGGAAGCACTGAAAAAAGCTTATAGCGATTCGCTGGCTAAAGTACTTGCATTGGCAAGGCAGAAAGAAGTTTACGATTCCATTAAGCGTATACAGGCAGAAAAAGAAAAAGCGGCGACTGAGCTTGCGCTTAAAAAACATATAGAGGATTCTATTGCCAAAGTATTGGCAGCGGTGCAGAAGAAAGCAGCTGCCGACTCCATTGCCCGGGTAAAAGCTGAGGCTGAAAAAACAGCCCGCGAAGAAGCTTTGCGCAAAGCCTACAGCGATTCGATTGCGAAAGTAGTGGAACTGGCAAGGCAAAAGGCTATCCGCGACTCGATGGTTATTGTAAAAGCGGAAAAGGAAAAAGCAGCCAAAGAAGCGGCCATCCTGAAAGCACAGCAAGATTCTATAGCTAAAGCGTTGGCACTGGCACATCAAAAAGCTATCGCCGATTCTATACAGCGCACTAAGGCCGAAAGGGCAGCAATGCAAAAAGCCGTGGCCGATTCGCTGGCAATTGTAAAAGCCGCACAGGAACAAATAGCTAAAGAGGCGGCCATTGCAAAGGCAAAACAAGATTCAGCGACAAAGGCATTGGCACTGGCAAAGCAAAAGGCTATTGCCGACTCAATACAACAGGCAAAAGCCGAAAGGGCGGCACGACAAAAAGCTGTGGCCGACTCCATGCTTGCTATAAAAGCGGCACAGGAACAAATAGTTAAAGAAGCAGCACAGAGAAAGGCTTATCAAGATTCGCTGGAAAGGGTTGCTGAAATGGTAAGGCAAAAGAAAATAAAAGATTCAATAGCAACGGCAAAAGCAACTTACGAAGCAGAACAAAAAGCCATCCGCGATTCATTAGTACAGGCAAAAGCTGAACAGGCAAAAGCCGCGAAAGAAGCCGCTATTCAAAAAGCTTATGAAGATTCGATAAGCCGTGCGCTTGAAACAGCCCGGCAAAAAGCCCTTGATGATTCAGTACGCCAGGCAAAAGCCGAATTTGCCGCACGCCAAAAAGCAATTGCCGATTCTATGGCCCGTGAAGAGGCTATTCGCAAAGCCTACGAGGACTCGGTAGAAAGGGCTACAGAACTGGCACGTAAAAAAGAAGTAGAAGATTCTACCCGCAAAGCGCTTGCCTTGCAACAGGCGCTGCAAAAAGCCATCAACGATTCGCTGGCAGCCCAGCGTGCAGAACAGGCCCGGATAGCAAGGGAGGCCCTTGCCAAAAAAGCTTATGACGATTCTATAATGCGCGCTGCGATTGATGCACGCCGCCGCTTTATGCTCGATTCACTACGCAATGCCGAGGCTTCCGCTATAAATGCCAAACCCGCACCTGCAAGCTACCAGGGAAGTTTGTTTAAATCAGATGAGCCTGAGTCTGCTAACCCCGAACCGGTTAACAACGTAAGCAGCGAAGTTAAACCGGTTGAACCAACACCGGTTGCTGCACTGCCGCAACCCAAACCGGTTGAACAAGCCCCGAAACCCGACCTGCCGGTTATAACTGAAAGCGATACCCCAACAGCCGATATGCCTGCTATAATGTTTGGTAAAAACAGCTATGAACTATTGCCTGCTGCCATGCAAAAACTGAGGGATATAGTGCAGCAAATGACCGTTTCGCCAAAGGCTGTATTGCAGGTTTATGCCGTTTCATCGGGCGATGAAACTAACCAGCGTATGTTATCGCTCAGACGTTCTGATGCGGTGCTGCGTTTCTTAACACAACAAGGTATTTCAACCGACAGAGTAAAATCGGTTTATTTTGGCAATGCCACTTCGCGCAATGGCTGTAACCAGGTTGGCTGCCCCGAAGAATCGCTGGCCCAAAACCGCTGCGTGGCTTACAAAGTCATTCATTAATTAAACCGGATGGCTTAATGTGCAAACAGCCCTAATTAAGGCTATACTCAAAGCTTACCGCATTAGTAATAATGGTTTCGGCAGCTTTACGGTAAATGTTGAAGGGTTTGTTGTTGATGTGTACCAGTATTGAATGATTATCCGTATTGTTTTCCCTAACCTCCACCATGTCGCCGGGGAAAACGCCGAGTTCAAACAATTTTTGGCAAAGGTGCGCATTGCGCATATCTACAATAAATGCCCGTTCTCCGGGATTTAACTGATGCAGGGGCTTCAAGGGCTTAAGTTTAACTATAATTTAATACTGGAATAAGGCTTTGTCAAGTGCCACCCGCCATAACTAGCTATTATGGTTCAACCGGTGGCCGCCAAAAGTGGGGCAGTCGCACTTATTTGCCTTACACGAGGGCATGGAGGTAATCAAAACAATACCGGTAGCTGCCAAAACAACTATACGTACAATGTTTTTAATTTGCTTCTTCATACACTAATAAACGTTTACCAGCGAAAATAAATTATCTAATTGGAACGCAGAAACAGAATTTTAGTTGCGGTGCTTGACTGGGGCCTTGGCCATGCCACCCGTTCTGTGCCGGTTATAAGGGCCCTCATAGCCCGTAATTGCACTGTTTTTGTAGCCTCAAGCGGGGGCGCCCTGGCTTTATTAAAGCTGGAATTTCCCAACCTCACCTTTTTCGAATTACCGGGCTATAACCCAATTTACCCGACTGACGATGGTATGGTTTTAAAAATGGCAGCCCAGTTGCCCGGGTTTATAAAAACCATTCAAGAAGAACACAAAATATTACAACGGCTTATAAAAGAGTACAAAATTGAGGCCGTGATTTCTGACAATCGCTGGGGTTGCTATGCCAAAGGGGTTAAAACAGTGTTTATTACCCACCAGGTAAACATTATAATCTCAAAAGGGTTTGCCACACTGGAAAAACTTGTAAACTATTACAACCACCAATACATAGGTAAGTTTGACAAATGCTGGGTGCCTGATTTTGAAGGGGCAAAAAGCCTGGCAGGGAAACTTTCGGCTAATACCGCTAGTTTAAAGCAGGGCTATATAGGGCCCCTTACACGCTTTAAAAAAATACCCGCCGAAAAAAAATACAATCTTGTTTATATAGCCAGCGGCCCTGAACCGCAGAAAAGCATTTTTACAGACCTGGTAAAAAAGCAAGCGGCGCAAATTGCCGATTTGCAAATGGCATGGGTGTTGGGCAATACTGATTTACCTGAAAAAGAATTAAAAAATTACGCAGGAAAAGCGCTTAACCATCTTAAGGCCGATGAATTGAATTTACTGGCAGCCCAGTCTGAAATTGTACTTTGCCGTTCGGGCTATAGTTCAATAATGGATTTGGCCCAGCTTGGCGCAAAGGCCATTTTTGTGCCTACACCGGGGCAAACAGAACAGGAATACCTTGCTGAAACCTTACTGCAAAAAGGGATTGCTTATTATGAAAAACAAGCTGGTTTTGACTTACAAAGGGCATTAAAAGAAGCACCGAAATACACAGGCTTTGTGAATTTTGAAAAAGATACCGCACTTTTGGAGGCAGCAATTGATTCGTTGCTATGAAAAAACTGTTTAAAAGTTTCGGTTATGCCCTTAAAGGCATGTTCATTGTTTTAAAAGAACAACAGAATATGCGTATACACCTGTTTGCCGCCATTGTGGTTACCGTAGCGGGTATCTACTTGGGCTTAAGCGCTGAAGAGTGGAGTATCCTTGCCCTGACTTTTGGCTTTGTGTTAACTGCCGAAATGCTTAACAGCGCTATTGAAGAACTGGTGGATATGATTTCACCGGAAGTGCATGTGCAGGCTGGCAAAATAAAAGATATAGCAGCAGGGGCTGTGTTGGTAGCTGCCATAGTTGCTGCTGCAGTAGGTATTTACATATTCGGCAACCGGTTCTTCGACCTGCTTTTTTAAGCATTGCCTTTGGTATCCACTTCCGTTTCTAAAGCCTGGCTTTCCACCGGTACCTCGGCCTGAATTTCTTCCCTGAAAAAATAGTGCTGAAATGCTATAATAGCAAACACACCAACGGTAATAGCCGAATCGGCTATATTAAACACCGGCCTGAAAAATTCGTAGTATTCGCCACCCCATACCGGCACCCACCCCGGAAAAAAGCCATGCGCCAAAGGGAACCAAAGCATATCAACCACCTGGCCCTGTAAAAAACCTGCGTACCCACCACCTTTAGGAAATACTTCTGCCACCTTACCAAAGCTATCAGTAAAAACCAGCCCATAAAAAAGGCCATCCAGCATGTTGCCAATAGCCCCGGCCAGTATCATAGCACAAGCAGTAATAAAGCCCCAATGCGCCTTTTGCTTAACTAAACGATAAACATACCAGCTACCGCCTATGGCAGCCGCCATCCTAAAAAAACTTAAAAACAATTTGCCTGCTACACCCGGTATTACCATACCAAAAGCCATACCGGGGTTTTCGGTAAAATGAATGCGGAACCAATTGGTAATTACAATTTCATCGCCCAGCATCATGTGGGTTTTTACCCAAAACTTCAGGCCTTGGTCCATCATAAGTATGCCTGCAATAATTAAAAACACCTTGTATGGCTTCATCGATTAATTCAGCTCTACTTTTACTTTCAAAATTTCATCGTTTAATTCCACTTCGTCAAATTGGTTTAACGAATCAACCAGCACAATATCTTTTGCAAGGATTTCGTTGCTGATGTAATCTTTAAACTGTGCCAACGCCGACTCAAATGTTTCGTTCCTCACTACAGAAACTTTAATGCGGTCAAGTACCTGGAAGTCTTTGTCCTTACGCAGATTCTGCACCTTGTTTACAAATTCGCGGGCGTTGCCTTCGTTGCGCAGGGCATCGGTAATATTTACATCCAATGCTACGGTAACCGGCCCTTCGCTGGCTACCAGCCAACCGGGTATATCTTCACTTAAAATTTCCACGTCGCTTAGTTCGAGGTCAAATGGCGACCCCTCTAAATCGAGCCTATACGTTTTTTCGCGTTCCAGCTTGAGTAAATCTTCCTGTGTAAATGCTGCAATGGCAGTTTGCAGGGCTTTCATTTTAGACCCTGCTTTTTTCCCCAATTCGCGGAAGTTGGGCTTTATTTTTTTCTTCACCATGCCGGCAGTATCGTGTATATATTCCACTTCCTTCACGTTCACTTCACTAAGAATATAGCTTTCCACCTTCTGCAATTGTTCCTTCATTTTATCGCTCAGCACCGGTATCATAATTTTCAGCAATGGCTGACGCACCTTTATTTTTTCCTTTTTGCGCAGCGAAAGTACCAGCGAACAGGTAAGCTGGGCCAGTTCCATTCTTTCTTCCAAATCCTTATCTATCCGGCTTTCTTCGGCCTTTGTAAGCAGGGTTAAGTGTACCGATTCCCATTTAAGCGGGGCGTTATTTTTTACAGCTGCTTCCCGTACATTATCCGTAAGGTTTTTGTACAGCCAATCGCTAAAGAAAGGCGACACAGGGCTCATTAATTGTGCTACCACATTTAAGCATTCGTACAGGGTTTCGTAAGCCGCACTTTTATCGGCACTCATTTCGCCCTTCCAAAAGCGCCTGCGCGACAGGCGCACATACCAGTTTGATAAATGCTCATCCACAAACCTTTCAATGGCACGTGCTGCACGGGTAGGTTCATAATCTTCATATAAAGCAGTAACCTCTTTAATCAACGATTGCAGTTTGCTGATAATCCATCGGTCTAATTCCGGTTTTTCAGCATGAGGAATCGTTTTCATTTCGTTAATCGTCCAATTGTCAATATTGGCATACAGGGCAAAAAACGAATAGGTGTTATACAGCGTTCCAAAATGCGAGCGGGTAATATCCTGCAAACCGGCCATATCGAACTTCATATTGTCCCAGGGGTCGCTGTTACGCATCATATACCAGCGGGTGGCATCGGCGGAATAATTTTCAATTGTATGGAAGGGGTCAATTACATTACCTAACCGCTTGCTCATTTTATTGCCGTTTTTATCGAGCAACAAGCCATTCGAGACTACATTTTTATACGCCACCGAATCGAACAACATTACGCCTAACACATGCAGGGTAAAAAACCAGCCCCGCGTTTGGTCAACGCCTTCGGCTATAAAATCGGCGGGAAAATTTTGTTTAAAAGCTTCCACACTTTCAAAAGGCCAGTGCCATTGCGCATAGGGCATGGCGCCGCTATCGAACCACACGTCAATCAGGTCGGCAACGCGTTTCATTGGCTTGCCACTATTTGAAACCAGCGTTATTTCATCTACCTGCGGTTTGTGCAAATCGTTTACTTCTACCGGTTGGGTTACACCGGCTTTTACCGCCACATCTATTTCGCCTTTTAATTCGGCTATTGAACCAATACATTTTTCTTCACTGCCATCCTCGGTTTTCCAAATTGGCAGGGGTGTGCCCCAGTAACGGCTGCGCGACAGGTTCCAGTCAACCAGGTTTTCCAGCCACTGGCCAAAACGGCCTTCGCCGGTGCTTTTGGGCTTCCAGTTAATGGTTTTGTTCAGGGCTATCAGCTTATCCTTTACTGCCGTGGTTTTAATAAACCACGAATCCAGCGGGTAATAAATAACCGGTT
>DASZPC010000675.1:0-6771 GCA_035550455.1 Chitinophagales bacterium
CCGAAAATACATTAAAAGCCAACAGGTGGCGCCCTTTTAAAACATAGTTATTACAATGGTATTAATTCAACAACATTTCAATAACCGTTTTATATTTAATTCACTAAAACAAACATTTATGCCAACACCGTTAAGCCCCCATTTTTCGCTGGAAGAGATGCTGATGAGCCAAACCGCCACCCGCATGGGTTTTACCGAACAGTTTAACCCGCCGCAGGACGTAATTGATAACTTAACCACCCTTTGCAATAAAGTACTGGAACCTTTACGCGCCGCCATATCAAAAAAAATGGGGAAGGATACCCCTGTAATAGTAACCAGCGGCTACCGCTGCCTGCGCACCAACCGCGCCATTGGCGGAGCCGATAACTCGCAACACACCCGTGGCCAGGCGGCAGATACCCATGTACCCGGTATGAGCATTGAAGATTGGTACCAGTTTATACGCAGCAGTGGAATTGCCTACGACCAACTGATACAGGAATTTGGACAATGGGCGCACATAAGTTATAAAGCCGATGCAGTTGAACGGATGGAATGCCTGCGCGCCACTACCGAAAGCGGGCACACGGTTTATTCGATGGATAACGAACCGCTGATGGCTTAAACTTTGGCCTCGCCGGTTAAATCGTAAATGGCCTGTATGTTTTTGAGGATTTTCTCAAAATCAATATGCAGGTCTTTCAGGATGCCTTCGCGAAGGTCGAACACCCAGCCATGCACCACCGGAAATTTGCGTTGCAGGTACGATTTCTGCACCTCGGCGGTTTTAATCACGTTGTTGCACTGCTCAATTACGTTCAGTTCAACCAGGCGGTTATAGCGGGCGTGTTCGTCTTTTATAGCGCTTAATTCATCGTTATGCAGGCGGTACACATCGCGTATGTTGCGCAGCCAGGGGTTTAGTATGCCCAGGTCAACAGGTGTCATGGCGGCTTTAACGCCGCCGCAGTTATAGTGGCCGCAAACAATAATGTGTTTTACATTTAAAAACTTAACCGCGTAGTTAATAACCGACATCACATTCAAATCGGTATTGCTTACCACGTTGGCAATGTTGCGGTGCACAAACAACTCGCCGGGTTCCATGCCCATAATTTCGTTGGCCGGTACGCGGCTGTCCGAACAGCCTATATACAGGTAATCGGGTTGCTGGTCGCTGGCCAGGCGCTCAAAATAATCGGGGTTGCCCTCGGTCATTTGCGCTACCCAGCGGCGGTTGTTTTCAAAAATTTGTTCGTAGGTGGCCATTCGCAAGTATGTTTATAGTGCAAGTATAGGGAACATAAATTTGCTCAATATAACCTAAATTTTACCTTGCATTTTCGCATAAACCTATCAAACCACCTTACTTTGCCTTATCTTCGCGCGCTTTATGATAGCGGTATCCAATATTGAGCTCCATTTCAGCGGACGGGTGATGTTCGGTGGTATTTCGTTTTTAATTAACGATAACGATAAAATAGGCCTTACCGGGCGCAATGGCGCAGGTAAATCAACCCTGTTAAAAGTACTGAAGGGCCTGCAGCCCATTGACGGCGGCGATATTATGTACCCCAAAGGCACCATTATAGGCTACCTGCCGCAGGAGCTGCACTCGCAATCCACCCTTACGGTAATGAACGAAACCCGCAAGGCCTTTGAACTGGTAACGCAATATCTGGACGAAAAGGAAAAGATAATGCACGAAATGGAAACCCGCACTGATTATGAGAGCGATGAGTACATGGAGTTGATTAACCGGCTGGGCGAGGTAGAACACCAGATTGAAATACACGATGGCTATAGCATAGACGAGCAAACCGAGCGTGTATTGAAAGGCCTGGGCTTTGAACCCGCCGACTTTGAAAAAGAAATGCGCACCCTTAGCGGGGGCTGGCAAATGCGGGTGGAACTGGCCAAAATATTATTGCTAAAGCCTGATTTGATTTTACTGGATGAGCCTACCAACCACCTGGATATTGAATCGGTACTGTGGCTGGAAAAGTTTTTGAAAGACTACCCCGGCGCTATTATGATGGTATCGCACGACCGGAGTTTTCTGGATAATATAACCAACCGCACCATTGAAGTAATTAGCGGCGATATTGATGATTACAACGCCCCCTACACTAAATATATAGAGTTGCGAAAGGAGCGCCGCGAGCAACAGATAAACGCACAAAAAAACCAGCAGCGCGAAATAGCGCAGATAGAGCGCAATATTGAGCGTTTCCGCGCCAAGGCCAGCAAGGCCACTTTTGCGCAATCGCTGATTAAGAAGCTGGATAAAATGGAGATTATCGAGGTAGAGGAAGAAAACCTGGCGGCTATGAACCTGCGCTTTCCACAGTCGCAGGCATCGGGCAAGGTGGTGGTGGAAGCCGAACATGTTAGCAAGCGCTACGGGCATAAGCTGGTAATTGATAACCAGAGTTTTCAGATAAACCGGGGCGAAAAAATTGCCTTTGTAGGTAAAAACGGCATGGGCAAAACCACCCTTACCCGGATATTGGTGGATGGATTGGAACACGAGGGCACCATTACTTTAGGACATAATGTTACTGTAGGCTACTATGCCCAGCACGCCGCCGACAGCATGGACGGCAACGATACAGCGTTGGACGTGGTTGACCGCGTGGCCGTAGGCGATATACGCACCAAGCTGCGCGATATGCTGGGCTGCTTTTTGTTTAAAGGCGATGATGTATTTAAAAAGGTAAAAGTGTTGAGCGGTGGCGAAAAGGGCCGCCTGGCACTGTGCAAAATGATATTGGAGCCGCGCAACTTTTTAGTGCTTGATGAGCCTACCAACCACCTGGATATGCTCTCGAAAGAGGTGCTAAAAAATGCCCTGAAGCAGTTTGAAGGTACAGTGGTTATTGTTTCGCACGACAGGGATTTTTTGCACGGGCTTACCACCAAAACCTTTGAGTTTACCAAAGAGGGTATCAAAGAACATATAGGCGATATCAACGAGTTTTTGGAGAAGAAGCAGATGGAAGATATGCGGATGCTGGCGAAGAAGGAGCCAGAAAAGAAGCAGGAACCAAGAAGCAAGAACCAAGACAAGGTAAATATTGCTGATGATAGAAAAGAAAAAGAGAAGGATGTAAAAAAGCTGAAAGGCGAGTTGGAGAAATGTGAAAAGAAAATTGCCGAATTGGAAGCGAAAATTGCCGACCTTGATACAAAACTGCAAGACCCGCTGCATTTCCAGGAGCTAAGCAAAGACCCCAACTTTTTTACCGGCTATAATAACCTGAAAAAACAACTGGACGAGGAAATGAGCCGCTGGGAGAAACTGGAGGCAGAGGTGGAGAAAAATCCGTAACTTAGTTTAATAATTTAAGGACAAATGACTTTTAATATAGAATATATTACCGATGCAAAAGGGAAGCAAAAATCTGTAGTAATACCTCAGAAACAATGGGATGCCCTTTTAACTGATTATGAAAAACTGAAAAAGAAAGTTGAGGTACTTGGCGGGATTGGGTCTGCCCTTAAAGAAGTAACCCTGATTAAAAAAGGCAAACTGCGAAAACAGACCCTTAGCGGGTTTTTGAATGAGCAATAAAGTAATAGTTACCCCAAATTTTAAAAAGGAAGCAAAGCCCCTACTCAAAAAATACCCTTCCTTAAAAAGCGAACTGCTCATATTGGAGCAGCAACTCATTCAGCATCCTCAAACTGGGGCTCCGCTTGGCAACAATGCTTACAAGATAAGGATAGCTGTAAAAAGTAAAGGCAAAGGAAAAAGTGGAGGAATGAGGCTAATTACTTACGTTGAAGTCAGTATTTCTGCCGAAGGTGACAAGGATATATTTTTACTTTCTATCTACGATAAGTCAGAGGTTTCTTCCATTTCAAAAAAAGAAATAGCGCAATTAATTCAAGAAAGGCGCAACTAAATGTTATTCCCCCGTCAAAACCTTCCGGATCTTATCCATCTCAAACCCTTTGCCCAGTAAAAACCGCATTACTTTAATCCTCTTCTCCTGTGGGGTGCCTTTGGTAAGGCTTTTGTATTTTTTATCGGCCAGATTTTTCAGTTGCGCAACGTAATCTTCTTCATCAATCTGCCCGGTATATTTTTTTACCAGCGGGCCTTTCACGCCTTTTATGGCAAGCGCGCTTTCAATTTTACGCTTACCCCATTTTTTGCGGTTGTGCGCTTCTACAAAAGCTTTTATGTAGCGCTCTTCGTTTAAAAAGCTCTGCCCCCTTAGTTTGGCGAGGTATTCATCAAAATCGTTTGCACCGGCTTTAAGTTTCCGTAGCTTTTGCATTACATCAGTAGCGCATCTTTCTTTTTCGGCGCAGTACTGCGCCAGCTTTTCGTATATCTTTTTATCAAACATTTAAGCTGATTAATAAAGTTTAGTTTCGCCCCCCGGCTACCGAATTAACTTCTGTTTCCAACCCCGAAGAGGGTTAAAACCTCTTGGGGGTTAAAGAAACTTAGTCCGCTACCAATATACACATTGAAAAACAGCCGTGCCATATTATTGCTGTTGCTGGCCAACTCCATTTCAGGGGTGGCACAGGGTATTTCTATGCTGGCTATACCCTGGTATTTTACCTCGGTTATATATAACGAAACCCTGTTTGGCAAGGTTTATTTTACCGCCATGACTGTTTCGCTGTTTTGGGGCACCTATGTGGGCGCTTTGGTTGACAGGCACCCGCGCAAAAAAATATTCCTGGTAATAAACGTGGTAGGTTTTTTTGTGCTGGGTACGGTTACAGCCTGGGGCTTTGCCCACGGCTTTTTGCCCTGGTGGATGGTGGCTTTGGTATTTGCCAATACCATGCTTATTTACAACATCCATTTCCCTAACCTGTATGCCTACGCACAGGAAATAACCCCTAAAAGCGAATACGCCCGCGTAACATCCCTGCTGGAAATACAGGGACAGCTAACCTTTACCTTAGCCGGTGCGGGGGCGGCCATTTTGTTAAAAGGTATTGACCACCACCTCAACGTTTTCGGCATTGATTTACACCTGCCCTTTTACTTGAGGCCGCTGAAAATTTACGAAATATTCAGCTTTGATGCCGCCACCTATTTAATTGCGTTCCTCATAATTTACCGCATCCGCTCGTTACCGGTGGTAGACCGCGCTGTTGATACCGGCACCCTTTACGAGCGCCTGAAAACAGGGTTTAACTTCCTGTACAAGCACAAAGTAATTATGCAGTTTGGCATTGCCTCGCTGCTGCTGTTTTTAACCATCATTGTTTTTGGCACTTATGTACAGCCGGCCTATGTGGCATCGTTTTTACACCAGGGGGGCGATGTATACGCCTTCGGCGATATGTCGTTTTCGTTTGGGGCATTAGTGGCGGGTTTTGTTACCACGCGCGTTTTTTCCGAAAAACAGGCCATACCGGGCATTATCATATTGCATGTATTAGCGGGCATTATGTATGTTTCGCTGGTGCTGCACCGTATACCCGTCCTTTTTTTCGCCGCTAACTTTATAACCGGTTCCTGCAATGCAGCGGTGCGCATACAGCGCATTACTTATATTTTCCATCATGTACCTAACCGTGTAATTGGGCGCAGCGGCAGCATATTTTTTGTAACCAATGTGTTTATGCGCGTATGCCTCATCGGGCTTTTTACACTTCCCTTTTTTCATGCAGGGTCAAACATTCAATACGCTATACTTATTATGGCGGCTATCTGTTTTGTGGCAGCCCTGTTTTTAGGGGCTAATTATAAAAAGCTGATGCATGAGCCCGGGGTGGCATAAAAGCAAGAGCCTTTCAGGCTTCTGGCAGGGTTCTGTACCCTGCGCAACCTGAAAGGCTCCTTAATAATATTCGCAAAATCAACCTGCAAAATCCCTTAACCACTTACTTGATTTAGTTAGGGTTTGCCGGTATTCTTAGCGTGCAATTTCTTCAATTGGCCAGTGCGGCATAATGGGGTCAACTTGTATCATAATTTAGCTTGTTTGGTTACTTTCTTTTACGCCATAAATGCGTTGCTGGTTACGGGTTTTAGCACTGTGCAGGCATGTAGTTTAACAAGTGCGGTTTGTATGCCACAAGCAAGGCTCAGGTTTTTGATTTATAAGCCATTATAGCCCTTTTTACAAGTTTTTGCAGGAGGCTATTGCTTAGCTGTTATCTTTGCGCAACAGCATATGAAAAGATTCCCCCTCTTTCTCTTTCTGCTACTGGTTGCCAGTTTATTAAATGCGCAGTCTCCGCTTACCTGCCACCAGTGTTCCACCCAAAGTGAAGAAGGCTTTTCGCCCTGCGAAGACACCTTTTCCCTTTTAAAAAAACATACTTATTACGATATAGGCGTTATCCTGCCCTCATGGCTGCCTATTGTAGATAAAAACTATGTAGCCGTGGTAGAGGGCAAGGTTGATTATAACCCCGCCGATGGCACCGATGGCCCCCACTTAAGCGAAGAAGACTTACCCTTCTATCATTATTCGCACGACATGAATTTTGATATTATCCCCGATAAAACATCCGACAACCGCTATACCAATTACCTGCCCTACCTGATTTATAAAAAGCCAAATGGAAACGATAGTATAATGCACAACCGCCTGCATTGCGAGTGGGAATGTGGCCTGGCGATGGATAACCGTATTAACCCGTTGCGCGATGATAATGATGAGGGCCGCAGTGGTGGTTTTTTCAGCGCAGGGCACGAAATGGGCGACATTATATGGAACTGGCCCTGCACCGGCGATTGGGCACATGTGGAAGGCAGCTATATTTGGGACCGTGGCCACCCGCCCAGCGAAGCCGAAATACACCCGG
>DASZPC010000676.1:0-10240 GCA_035550455.1 Chitinophagales bacterium
AAATTGCCGTACCTGTACACCCCGATGATGTTTTCCCCACCATAGCTTTGCAATACCTATCACCATTTGCGGCGCTGGTTTTTGTAATCGGGTTGGTTTCGGCCTTGTTTCCGAGTGCCGATGGGGCATTAACGGCGCTTACTTCATCGTTTTGTATTGATATACTTGGCCTGCAACACCGCAGCGATTTAAGCGAGGAGAAAAAAACAAGGCAGCGGTGGATGGTACACTTTGCCATAACCCTGCTTTTTTTAGTGGTAATAGTTTGTTTCAAATCGTTGAACAACGGCTCGGTTATAACGGCTGTTTTAAAAATTGCCGGTTATACCTATGGCCCTTTACTGGGGTTGTTTGTTTTCGGGCTTTATACCGGCAGGAAAATAAACGACAAGCTGGCCCCGTTTGTATGTGTGGTTTCGCCGGTGATTAGTTTTTTGTTTGATAAGTATTCAACCCAGCTTTTTTGGGGTTATCAAATGGGGTTTGAAGTGCTGCTGCTAAATGGCCTTATAACTTTTATAGGGCTATATGCAATAAGTAAAAGGCAGGATTAATTTTTTATTAAAACATATAGTATGGTTAAGAAAAAGAACTGGTCGGAGTTAAAGGCTGATTCGAGCTGGCGGATGTTTAAGATAATGAGCGAGTTTGTTGACGGCTTTGAAAAGATGGAGCGGTTTGGGCCCTGTATTTCAATTTTTGGCTCGGCGCGTACCAAGCCCGACAGCCCTTACTACAAACTTGCGGTAGATGTGGCCGAGAGGCTTTCGAAAGAGGGCTATGGTATTATTACCGGAGGCGGTCCGGGCATTATGGAGGCGGGCAACCGGGGCGCCAAAAATGCAAATGGCCGGTCGGTGGGGCTGCATATAGAACTTGAAATGGAGAAGGACTGGAATGAATTTATTGATGCCGATAAGCTGTTAATATTCAAATACTTTTTTGCCCGCAAGGTGATGTTTATACGCTATGCACAGGCTTTTGTGTTTTTGCCAGGCGGGTTTGGCACTATGGATGAAATGTTTGAGGCGCTTACCCTTATTCAAACCCATAAGGTGGACCCGGTGCCTGTTATTTTAATTGGAAAGGATTATTGGGAAGGCCTTTTTAGCTGGATAAAGAAAACCATGTTAAATGAAGAGCACAACATTCATGAAAAAGACCTTGACCTGTTTGAGTTAACCGATGACCCCAAGAGGGTGGTAAAAATTATTAATAACTTTTATAAAAAGCGCGCGTTGAAACCCAAGCTGCATTTGTAATTTTTAATGAAAACGGCTTTAACCTTATTGCTTTTTTTATTCCCGGCTTTGTTTTACAATTCGGCGAAGCGGGCGGGCGGAGCTTTACCAGCCAACGGGGAAGAAAAAAATGAACCGGCAGTATACCCGCAAAACTATTTCAGAGCGCCGCTAAATTTGCCGCTTACCCTGGCGGGGAATTTTGGCGAGCCGAGGAGCGGGCATTTTCATACCGGGCTTGATTTTTGTACGAACGAGGAAGAAGGCCATGTGGTTTTGGCCGCTGCTGATGGCTACATTTCACGCATTAATATTTCGCCTTATGGCTATGGCAATGCGCTGTACATTCAGCACCCTAACGGCTACACTACAGTTTACGGCCATTTGCAAAAGTTTTCGCCCGCCATACAGGAACGCACCCGCAAGGAACAGTATGCTAAAAAATCGTTTTCGATAGACCTGTTTCCGGCAGTTGGCGAGTTACCGGTAAAAAAGGGCGATACTATTGCCTGGAGCGGCAACACGGGTTCATCGGGCGGCCCGCACCTGCACTTTGAAATACGCGATGCGCGCGAACACCCCATTAACCCATGCTTGTTTGGCTTTGATATAAAAGATAGTTTACCACCGGTGGTTAGCTACCTTAAATTTTACCCGCTGGACGGTTTAAAATATAAAAGCGATGGTTATATAACCCGGCTGATAAAGAAAGGGAACAGGTATGGTGTTGCAGGGGATGTGGTAAAGGTGAACGATGACAAAGCAGGCGTGGCGGTAAACGCATACGATATTATGCAGGGCGTAAGTAATTACACTGGCATTTATGACCTGAAACTGTTCGACAACGGGCAAAAAATATACGAGTACCAAATAAACAGCATTGCTTTTACCGAAACACGGTTTGTGCTTAGCCAGGTTGATTTCCCGCTTTTTAGAAAATATAATTACAAACCTTTTCAAAGGTGCTACTTACAGCCCGGAAACCGCTGCCCGGTGTATAAAGATGTGGTTAACAGCGGTATGATTGACCTTTCGGATAAGAAGGAACACGCGATTAGCATTGAAGTGGCAGATTATAACGGTAACACCGATACTATAAAATTCGGGTTGCAATACGATGCCAACAGCGGCTTATTTAAAGAAGAACCTGTAAAGTATGTGCAGCGGTTTGATTATGAAAAGGAAAATAAGTTTTCGAATGAAGATGTAAGCATTACGGCGCCAAAGTATTGTTTGTTTGATACGCTTTATTTCAACTATTCTGCCAGCCCTGCTGTACCGGGCCTTTACTCAAAAGTACACCAGGTGGGCGATAACAGCACCGAATTGCTAAGTTGGTTTGATATATCTATTAAGGCAGTAAACCTGCCCCCTCGCCTGCGCGATAAAGCCCTGGTATGCCGGAAAGGAGAAACCGGCGGTGATGTTGCTTATGGCGGCAGTTATAGTAACGGTTACGTATTGGCAAGGGCAAGGGCATTTGGCGCTTTTTATATAAAAACAGATACGCTGCCCCCCCGGATTATACCGGTAAATATTACCCCGGGCAAAAACATGGCGGCGGCTAAAAGGATATTATTTAAGATAGAGGATGATTTATCGGGCATAGCGGCATTTAATACATACATAGATGGCGAATGGGCTTTAACCGCCTATGCCGCCAAAACAGATTTATTGATACATGATTTAGACCCGGCCCTAAAGCCCGGTACGCACACTTTTAAGGTGGTGGTAACCGATGAAAGGGGGAATACCGCTACTTATTCGATAAAATTCAGGGTTTAAAGGGCAATAACCCGGGGTGTCTTATTTTTTGTTTCGTATCAACAAGAAAATAATGTTACAACTTCAATATGGATAAGTGCAGAAAGTGATTCTTTTGCCAAAGCCGCTGGTTAAAGCGGTGCTTGTTATTTGAAAAGTGTGGCCCGGCAGGTTATTTTTGACGCTTTAAAATTTTGTTATGTTAGAACTGAAAGAGGGAGATAAAGCCCCGGAGATAAAAGCCAAAGACCAGGATGGTAACCCCATTAGCCTGAAACAGTTCAGGGGTAAGAAAGTGATATTGTTTTTTTACCCGGAAGATGATACACCAGTATGCACGGTGGAGGCTTGTAATTTCCGCGATAATTTTGCGCTATTGCGAAAGAAGGGCTATGAGATTATTGGTGTAAGCCCTAACTCGGCAGTTGAGCACAAAAAGTTTATAGGCAAGTTTAAACTGCCTTATACTTTAATTGCCGATGAGGATAAAAAGGTAATTAATGATTATGGTGTTTGGGGCCTTAAAAAGCTGTATGGGCGCGAATACATGGGGCTGCACCGCACTACCTTTGTGATTGACGAGAACGGTAAGATTGAGAAAATTGTGCGTAGGGTGCTATCGAAAATTGCCACAGAACAGGTGCTTAAGCCGGTGAAATAGGGGTTACCGGTTGCGATTAACAAAATGAGGTTTCAACTTTAATTATTTTAAATTTTCTTTGACGACAAAACAAACTTAATCCATGAAGAGAAAATATCTACTCTTATCGGTAGCCCTTGTGGCGCTATTTGCTTTGATGAATACTACCCGGGTAAGCTCAAACAAGGCTTTCCCGCTGCCGGGCGAAGTTGGCGACCCCACTAACCCTAATGGTTGTAATACATCATGCACCTGTGCTCAAAGCGGATGCCACCCACAACCAGCCCTTGCTTCCAATAGTTCGATTTTGACAATGGTAATTGATACACAAGCCTCTTTTGCAACGGAGGTGCCATTAAACAGCTCGTTCCATTTTATTCCCGGTAAGGATTACTATGTAGGCTTTTTGGTTAACTCAAACTCGGGCGTATATGGTTTTCAATTAACGGCTATTGCACCCGGTAATACTATGGCTGGGGCACTGGCTGTAACCAACAGCAGCACTACCCGGTTAACCTCTGCCGGAAATATTAGCTACATTGGCCATAAAAATGCCAGCGCCAACAATAACTGGCCTTTTAAATGGACCGCCCCTTCATCGGCTACCGACCCGGCAACACTTTATTTCTGCTACAATACATCTGATACAGCTTCTTTGAGCGCCAATATACCCGGCGGCGATATATATGCCGGCACGCTTGCCCTTTACCCGGTTGGGGTTTCGGCTATAAACGGTGTTCAGGATGTTTACAGCAATTTAAACATATACCCTAACCCGGTAACCAATGATTTTGGTATGTCGTTTGTTTTAAAACAAAGCGAAACCGTTACTGCCGGTATTTACTCTATTGATGGTAAAATGGCTAAGGAGTTGATGAATGAGAGGTTGAATGCAGGCGAAGTAAGCCGCAGTTTTGACCTGAGCACATTTCCGGCAGGGGTTTACCTTGTAAAACTTAGTGCAGGCGAAACCACTGTAACCAGGAAGATTGTAAAAGAAGATTAGTAAGATGACTGTAAGAAAATTCGTTCCACCCGTGGTGGTGATGGTACTGCTTGTTTTGTACTTTTCGTGTACCAAGGACCATGTTGCGCCACAAGGGCCTATTGCCGGGTGTGATAGTACCATTACCTACACAGGCAGGGTAAGGCCTATACTTGAAACCTATTGTTCGCAACCCGATGTGGGTTTGTGCCATGATGCCCAAACTGCTGAGAAGCAAATTGAGGTAGATACTTACGCAGGGGCAGTAAGTACTTTTAGGGATAATAATGCTATATGCAATATTGAGGGCAACTGCCAGGTGCCTATGCCCGACCCCGCTTACTTTAGTGTAATACCTGACAGTGCACGGTCGGTACCGGCCGATAGCCTGAACGTTATAAAATGCTGGATAAGCAATGGGTACCCACAATAAATAGTGGTTTAAACCAAAGTGGTATGGAATTTGTCAATATTATATCAAAATATTCGGGCTATGAAAAGCATTAAACTGATTCCGGTTTTAGTTAGTGTTTTGGCGGTGGTAATGCTTACCTCGGCCGGCGACGATAAAAATGCAGGGGCTTATGTTTGTACCAAAGGCAAAATCCACTTCTTTTCGGGTACGGCTATGGAGGATATTGAAGCCACCAGTAATGCGGCTATTTGTGTACTAAACGTAAACACTAAAAAAGTGTATGCCAAGATACAGCAAAGCAGCTTTGTTTTTAAGGATAAGCTAATGCAGGAACACTTTAATGAAAACTACATGGAGAGCGATAAGTACCCTTACGGGGTGCTTGATATGGTGATTACCAACAGCGATGTGGATTTGACAAAGGATGGTGTTTATGATGTAACCCTGAAAGGGACACTGGAAATGCATGGGGTAAAGCAAGACCGGGAAATACCGGGAAAAATTACTGTGAAGGATGGTGGGCCGGTTAACGGCACCGCAAGTTTTGTGGTAAAATTAGCCGACCATAAAATAAAAATACCCAGCATAGTGGGTGCTAATATTGCCGAGGACCTGAAAGTGGATGTTGATTTTAATTTTGAAAAATACAATAAATAAACGCCTGTAAAGCCCGTTGCGGCTTTTTAACCACACTGCCCAGATGAAATATTTTTACCTGTTGTTGTTGTTGCTGATTGGCTATGGCGCCACAGCACAAATGGACTTACTTGATAGTTTAGTGCAGGACCAAAAGCCCAAGCGCGAATATGTGAGCTATACGTTTAAGACTACAAGGGTATTGAACGGGCATTCGGTGGAAACGGTTAAGAAAAATGCGCTTGACTTTAGGGTAAGCCATAGGTTTGGTGATGCGTTTGCCACCAAAAACGATAACATCCATAACCTTTTTGGTTTTGACCAGGCCAGCGACATAGCCCTTATTTTTGAATATGGTATTACCGATGATTTGACTGTTGGAACAGGCCGTATGAAAGGCGCCGGGCCAATTACCGAGTTATGGAATGCCAACCTGAAATACAAAGCTTTAAAGCAGACCACCGATTTTAAAATACCGGTTACGCTTACTTTTTTTGGCAATGTGGCTATAAGCAGTATGCGCTCTTCAACCGACCCATCGGCGCTGAATTATTTTCCGAAAGGGTATGCAGGTTTCTCGCACCGGCTTAGCTATGTAGTGCAGGGGCTTGTTGCCTGTAAAGCAACAGAATGGCTTTCGGTACAATTAGACCCTACTTTTGTATGGAGGAACGTGGTGCCAATAAATGATAAAAACGGACTTTTTGTGCTTGGTTTTTCAGCCCGTGCCAAATTCAATAAACGCATGGGCTTTGTGTTTGAGTACTTTATGCCCATTATGAAACCAGGTGTGGGAGGAAGGGAGTATTTCCCGATGGTGCGGGGTATTAAAAATGCAGCTTACTATCCGGGCATCCATATCGGGCTTGAGTTTGAAACAGGCGGGCATATATTCCACGTTAATTTTACCAACTCAGCAGGTATGCTGGAAAACGATTTTCTGGCTTACAACCCGCATAACTGGCTTCAGGGCCAGTTCAGGCTTGGCTTTACCATTTCGAGGACCTTCCAGCTAAACAAGCATGGTGGCAAGTACTGGAAAAAGGGTAGTGTGGAGGACGATAAATAAGCTGCTGTGCCGCTTAGTTGAGCAGTATTTTAAGCACTTACCAACGCTTTCTTATTTTCTGCATAAGTTTTACGTGGAACTACGTAGCTTGTATGACGCCCACCATTGGCATGTGCCATGTGGTGATGGTGCCTTATACTTTGCTTTACAAATTTGCGGTGTTGCCTGTGCATTTCCTTTTGCCGGGGTTGTTTTATAGCATTCGGAAAATTTTGTGCCTTAACAGCAGTTGCAAAAAATATAACGGCAGAAAGCATCAGCGACCGGTGTATCATGATTTTCAGATTATTGACAGCCGGAAATTAATGAAAAATAATTGTAGCGAAAGCATTGTTTGATAGGGGGTTGCCCGGATTTCTGTTACCTATACAACAGAAAAATGAACTTATTGTAACTATTTTTTGCAGCACATATTATATTTGTTCCCCCTCCATTTATAATTTTACCTACATAAACCAATTGTTTTGCATGGATAAAGCAACCCCCAACTTACTTACCATACAAAAGTTTGTTTACCTGCTGGATGATTACCATTACAAGGAGTTTATCACGCATTTAAAAAGTGTTAATGCCACCATGCCGGCAAAGCTTGCCGATACTATAAGGAAGAAACTACCGGCATTTCATTCGCATGAGGAGTTATGTAAGAAGATATATGGCTCTGCCGGCAAAGCCCAGCGCAGCAGTTTTAACCAGTTATCATCGCACACTTTCAGGCTTTCAAGTAACCTGGCTACTAATTACCCGGCCTACCTGCAACATAATATCCCCAATATACAACGCCTGGTAAATGTGGGGCAGAAGGCCGAGGCCGATATGCTGGCCGATAGTATTTACGAAATAGCCACGAAGGTGGAGGATTTTACCTCTTTGCTTTCTGTGCTTACCTATTACAGCGAAGAGGCATTTGCCCTGCGGAAATTTCAACGGGTAATTAAGCTGGATGTGGAAATAAGCTCGGTTACAGAAACCATACACCTTTTTCATGAGTTAAGGCAGGCTATGAATGTTGCCTTTATTGATGGCGAACAGGTAATGCCTGCCAACAAACTGGAGGAACTGCGCAGGTATTTTGAAGCATACCACACACATAAATCGCATGCGGTACGGATTTTAAGTTTATTCGCTTTTATTGTTATTACCTACCAGTATAACCCGAGGATATTTGACGGCCCCACCGATTTTAAAAAGATTGAGCTGTTTGAGAAAGAGATTGAGAATTATGGATATGTGGTTATGCCATTTTTGGCCGATTACAAAGGCGACCTTTTGTTTTATAAGCTTAACTCGCCGCCATTTAGCCGCCGCGATAAAGAATGGTGGAAAAGCTACCTGGAATTATCGGCACACTATGATTCGGTAAAATTCAGGGGGGTTGATGGTTTTTCGGGCTTTAACCAATTGCTGGCCATTGCTGTTTCGTCATTTCTTAAAACATATAGCGGCTTTTTGCACCTGCCCAATTATACCCGCCTTGTAAAGCCTGTTGATAGAAAAATGATGAATGAATTGCTGAAGGATGGTGAGCAGCGCCGAAAGCGGTACGCCACTGCTAAAGATGAACTGAATTTTAATGAATTGGTGCTGCGGATTTTATCCTCATCGCTAATGGTGCTATCGGGCGGAAATGATACAAAACGGGGGGTAGATGACCTGGAGGCACTGCTTATAACTTACCAGCAAATTAATTTAAGCACGCTTACCGATGGTATTTACCTTTTTTTGATGCTTGGTTATTTTGCCCAGGCCGATTATGATAAATGCGAGCAGACCTTTAAACGTTACCTGAAAGTAATAAAGGATAAAACCATTTATGTGGGGAACAACATGCAAATGCATTTCTACTATTACCTATCAAAATGGCTTATTACCGGTAGTAAGCAATACCCTGAAAAGTTAAATTCGATACTTGAAAAACTTGCGAAAGATAAACGCCTGCCGGCGGGGATAATAGAAATCATCCGGCATTTTAATGTACCGTGCCAGTTACCCGCAGGCTCTAATTAAAAAGCATTTAGTTTAACCATTACGCAAAGCGCCGTTTTTTGCGCGAGGAGAAAAGGTACAGGAAAATGAACATAAAAGCCACCGATACGATAGTGCTGAGGATGGTTTTTAGCAACAGCAAAAAGAAGTTTACCAGCGTGGCCGCATCTACCACAAAAAAGAAAAGCAGGTAAATAAAGGTGGCAATACCCAAATAAACGGCAAACCATTGCGGGCCCTGCGAATAAACATTGGGGCTTATTTCAAACTCCGCACCCTTGGGCGTAATTGTACTGATAAGGAATGGGCGGAGGTAACCAATAAGCAGCCCCGCTGCGGCGTGCATACCGGTTGGGCCCAGAAAAACATCAAGCATTAAGCCTGCAAAAAAACCAATTAGCATTAATAGCCAGCGGGGAGTTTCAAAAGGTAGCAGCAAAATAAACAGGGGGAAAACGTAGGGGTTAATAAAAACGCTGAAGTTGATGTTGCTGAAAAACAGCACCTGTGCCAGCAATAGCAGCATAAGCCTTAGTAAGTTAATTGGCAACTGGTTAATCATTCTTCTGTACTAAACTGTCCAACAAATGCAATTCGGTTTTTTTAAGGTTTTTCACCACGTAAACATAGTTCAGGTTACCAAAATCAGTTGAAAGCCTTACACTTATATTCAGGAAATTCTTATCGGGCTCTGCTTTTACCTTTCTTACAGTGCCAATCATAACATCGCGCGGAAACAATTCTGAAAAACCGCTGGTAACTATGGTGTCGCCTTCCTGTACCTCCACGTGCTTGGGTATTTCCTCCAGGGTGGCGGTGGTAAGGTTAATGCCATCCCAATGCAGGTTGCCAAAGTAATCGTTCTTTTTAAGTTTGGCGCTTACCTTAAAATCTTTGCTTAAAACACTCATTACCGCTGCATAATTATCGGTTACATTTATTACTTGCCCTACAATGCCCCGGGCATTTACCACGCCGGTTTGCTTGGTTACGCCCTGTAACCGCCCGCGGTCAAGGTATATCAGGTTCGAGGGCTGGTCAACCGAGTTACGGATAACATGGGCAGGCACATACACAAAATGCTGTATCATTTTGCCCGATGTATCGGTATGTTCAATTGAATCGTTGGTGCGGATAAAAGCCGATTCGGGGAGCCTTTGGCGCAGGGTGGCGTTTTCGGCGAGCAGGCTATCGTTTAACCGGCGCAGGTAAAGATAATCGCCAGCATCCCTGAAAGTTTTATAAACCTTGCCGCTAAGCGCATTGGCCGTATTTATATAAGCCACCTGGTTATAATGCCTGCTGTTGTATATCAATAAAAAGCAGAAGCCCTCCAGCAATACGAAAAGGATAAATAAATGGTAGCGAAGTAAAAACCTGAATAGATTGTACACGGTTTCAGATTAAGCTTAGCGGGTTTGTTATTAAAGGCAATGCAGGGCCGCCTTGTTATTCATCCATCAGGAACGTAAACCGGTCAATATTCTTCAACGCAATACCGGTG
>DASZPC010000677.1:0-6016 GCA_035550455.1 Chitinophagales bacterium
CCAAAATTGCCGCAGCCAAATATGGCTGGAGCACCTTTGGCATAGGTGCGAATTTTTTAGCTGTGCCTAAAAACTCGAACCTTTATTTCAATACCCATTTTAGCTACTCGAATTATAAAATTGGCTTAGACGAAGCCGATGGGCGTACCCGGCAAAGCAGTATTGGCGGCTTTGACATAGGCATGGATTTTAACTATTACATAAGGCAGGGCGACCTGAAGTACGGGCTGGATGTGCAGGGCAATAAAACCAATTTTGCCTTTGTAAACAGTTTTGGGCAAACTGTAACACAAGACCAAAACACTACCGACCTTAGTGCTTATGTAACCGTACACAAGTTTTATAAGAAGTTTGTAGCCGAGGGAGGTTTCAGGTTCCAGTATTACGGCAATTTGGGGGCAATATCGCCCGAACCGCGCCTGAGCATGAAGTACAATGCCACCAACTGGTTGCGCTTTAAAATGGCATCGGGGCTTTACTCGCAAAATATCATCAGTACCGTAAGCAACCAGGATGTAGTGGATTTGTTTACCGGTTTCCTGACGGGTAGCAATTCAACGCCTGCCAATGCACCTAAGGACTCACTTAAAAGCCACAATATGCAGCGCGGGGTAGACGCCATTTTTGGTATTGAAATGGATCTGCCTAAAAACATAAGCATTAACATTGAGCCTTACTACAAATACTTTTGGCATCTGCTTGATATAAACCAATACAAGGTGTATAACACCGACCCTGATTTTATGAACGAAAAAGGGGATGCGTACGGCCTCGACTTTTTGTTTAAATGGCAGTACAAAGGCGCGTTTTTATATGCTACCTATTCGCTTTCGTGGGTACACCGCAACGATGGCGAACAGGTTTATTACCCTTATTACGACCGGAGGCACAACGTAAATGTAGTGGCCGCTTATACCTTTGGGAAAAAACACGACTGGGAAGCCAGCGGAAGGTGGAATTTGGGTAGTGGTTTTCCGTTTACCCAAACCCAGGGTTTTTACGAGTTTAACCCGTTCAGCAACGGCATAGCCACTAATTATACTACTACAAATGGAACGCTTGGTGTGGTTTATTCGTCAACCATTGATGGGGGCAGGTTGCCGCTTTACCACCGGCTTGACCTGCAAATTAAAAAGGTATTTAACCTTAAGAAACGTATGAAGGTGGATATTGCCGCCAGTGTTTCGAACGTATATAACCGCGATAATATTTTCTATTTTGACCGGATACATTATGTGCGTGTAAACCAACTACCGGTAATACCCAGTTTGGCGGCATCGTTTAGCTGGTAGGCAGCAGGTTTAATTTAAGGTAAAATAGAAAACGGCGCCTCCGTTTTCCTGTGCTTCGGCCCAGATTGAGCCGCCGTGTTTGGAAATAATACGGTGTACCAGGGCAAGCCCCACACCGGTGCCTTCAAACTCGGAGGGTTTGTGCAGGCGCTGAAAAACGCCGAAAAGTTTGCCCGCGTATTTCATATTAAAACCAACGCCGTTGTCTTTTACATAATAAACCGTTTTATCATCCTTCAGGAACGAGCCGATTTCAACGACCGGTTTTGGGGTTTTACGGGAGTATTTCATGGCGTTTGAAAGCAGGTTAATCCATACTTGCCTGATTAAACCAGCATCACATTCGGCGGCAGGCAGGTATTGAAGGTTAAAATGGTATTGAACCGTATTATTAATAAGTTGAAGCGCATCTATTACCTCTTGCACCATGTCGTTCATGCTTACAATTTTTGAAGTAACCTCCATACGGCCCAGGCGCGAAAGGGTAAGCAGGTCGTCAATTAACTGGCCCATGTGTTTAGCATTAGCTATGATAACTTCCAGGTTACGGACATCGTCTCCGCTCAGTTTATCGCGGCAGTCTTTTAGTAAAATTTCGCCAAAGCCATCAATAATGCGCAGCGGGGCGCGCAAATCATGCGAAACAGAATATGTAAAGGCCTCCATTTCCTTATTGGCACTGGTTAGTTGCTGCACGGTTTTCTCCAGGTTGGCATTTAATTGCCTTATCTGGGTAATCCGGTCTTTGCTATTGGTAATATCCTCCGATATTCCAAGCAGGTATTTAGGGTTGCCGTTTTCATCGTACAGCGGTATTTTTTTAGTGTGTAGCCAATGAGTGCCCGCCGGTGTTTGGATGGGTTCTTCGGGAATATCCATCACTTCGCCTTTTAAAAACACCTCGCGGTCGTTGGCGGTAAAAAAATCGGCCTGTTCTTTTGGAAAAAAGTCGTAGTCGTTTTTCCCAATCAGGTTTTCGCGCTTTTGCGAGAGAAGCTTTTCGCCGGCACGGTTAAAGCGCACAAACCTGAGGTTTTGCGCATCTTTTACAAAAATCATATTGGGGATATTCTCCAGTATGCTATTGAGAAAATTATTAGCCTGCTTAAGTTCTTCCTGTAATTTAAGCTGTGTATAAAAATTTAGCCTTATGGCAATAAAACTACCTATAAGCAATACCAGTAACACCAATATTAAAACCAGCATAAGGGTGTTAAACTCGGCCATAGTTCGCCCGCTGGCTTCTTTTCGCTGTGCCAGCAGCGCGCTTTCTTCGGCCTGCATGTTTGTTACCACTAACCGGATGCTATCCATCCAGTACAGGCCTTGTTTCGAAGCCATCATGGCAATGGCTTCATCTTTTTTGCCCGATTCTGAGAGCCGAATGCATGTTTCAACAAAATCGGTACGCTTTTCGGCATACCGCCATAATGAATCAACCCGCTGCTGCTGTATGGCATTATCGCGGGTAAGCTCTTTGAGCAACCCAAGCTGGAAAAATATCTGTTCGCGCGCTTCATGGAAAGGGGCTAAAAAATCGGTGTCGTTTGTAGCGAGGTACGAGCGCTCGCCGCCCAGGTCTTTTGCCAGTGAAAGCACTTCATTTGATTTAAAAAGAACCTCATTAGTATGTTGAACAAGATAATTAGTATCCTGAAGAGAGCGGTGGTTTTTGTAAGCTATATAACCCACCACTGCAAGGCCCATCAAGAGGATGAGAAATACCAAGGCAAGCTTTCTTTCAAAAGTGAATTTCATTGCCGGGCCCTTTTAGACGAAGTTAGGCAAAAAAGGGATTACTGGCTGAAAATACTATTTCAGTTACCCAAAGCGGGGGTAAATATTTCGCGCGAAAGCCTTTGGTATTCGGCCTCTTTTATCTCTTCCTCGCGCATTTTGCGAAGGGCGGCAGGTGTTTCAAAGTGTACTTCAGACATAGGGCCCAGTTTTTCAATTTTCAGGGCTGGGTCGGAAAGAAAAGCCACTTTGCGCTTAACGGCATCGGTAAGTACAAAACCTATGGTAACTGAGTTGGCATTATTATTCAGCTCGGGCATTGGGCGGAGAATGGAGATAGTAAGGTATTCATCGCCTTCTTCATTTTTACTAATAACCGCATCAACGTACGTTTTTTTATCATCGGCTTCGCGCTTCCCATCAAGATAGCGGACCAATGATTTGGTTATCCAGCGGCGGTAAGTTTGCTCGCTGATAATATATTCAAGGTCAACCTGGTTACGGCTAAGGTGCAGTTCTTTTGAAATTTCTTTCATGTGCTTGGTTGGCTCCTTGCTGGAATAACGGATAAAATAGAGCTCGTTGAACCCAAAAAACTTAGGTAAAAGATTGGAAATACGTTGCAAAAGCATTTCGGGCGAGGAAGAATATTTTTCGAGCAACCTGATAAAGGCATTGCCATCCCATGCCTGGGAGGCGAAAACATCTTCCAGGTCTTTTAGAAGGCTATCCTTGCCAATGTGCAGGGCCTGGGCAAAGTACGATGCCCTGAAATTATTGAGCACATGGTCGAACGACTCTACCTTTAACCAACTGGTAGTCATAGGCCGCTTCTCAATCTTCATATATGCAAAACCCAGTTCTTTACCGAAAAGGAATATTTTTTGCTGTTCGGTAAGGCGGTTGTTATATTGGATGACCGGCTGTTCGCCTTTTACATAAACGGAACGGAACCCACGCAACTTGGGATAATCAGAAAAATCGGTTTCCTCAACCCGGTAATTGAATTTTATTTTCAGCAGGTCGGCATATTGCGATGAGGTTAGTTTTTCAGGTTGGGCAATCCCCATTTCAGTGCGAAAGGTTTCCACAGCCTGCTCTATGTCCTCAAAATAATTATCGTTCATTTCCTGGTACGAACGCAGGCAACTGAAATAAAAATGTTCTTCCTGCAGGTTATAATTGCGGGCAATTTCAAAAACTGAATTAATAAGGGCCGAAAGCCGGGTAGGCGCACTGGCCATCATGCTCATTAAAAGGCTTTTATCAACCCCAAAGGTTTCAAACAAAAAATCGTTAATGATTTTAAGGTTCAGCACCTGCACCACCGGGGTCAGGTTCTTGTTAATTTTTAAAGAAACAAGCTGGTCGTAGGTGGTTTCAAGGGCACGGGCCAAATCGTTAATTTTATCGGGCTTGGGGTATTTTTTGCCATTTTCAATTTCATTAAGGTATGAAACAGATATACCCGATTTTGCCGAGAGTTCCTGTAGCGAAAATTTTTGGTCGCTGCGTAGCTTTTTCAATTTCAAGCCAAAAATTATCCGGATGTTCTCTTCAGTTGTTGTTTCCATTTACATTGGGTTAAGCCAAAAAACAAATTATTCGCCAACAGCGAAAATACACTTTCCAGCGAAATTACGAAAACGATAAGCGAAAAATATCTACACAGCGAAAATTCGCTTGTTTTTTTCAAATGCAATTAGCATATTTGCGAAAAATTTACTGGGGCTATTTTAACCGGTAATACATGAATACATTTACACCATTTATTTGAAATAAAACCTATAATTGATGAGTACAGCTATAAATATCCAGGGATTAGAAATCAAAGCACCGGTAACCGAAACTTATGCTGAAATTTTAACCCCCGCCGCCCTGGAGTTTGTAGTAAAACTGCAACGCAAGTTTAACGCCCGCAGGCTTGAACTACTGGCTGCCCGTGAGGAAAAGCAGAAACAAATAGACGCCGGTAAACTGCCCGGCTTTTTACCTGAAACCAAAGCCATTCGCGAAGGCGATTGGGTAGCGGCTCCTATACCGGCAGATTTGCAGGACAGGCGCGTGGAAATAACCGGACCGGTGGACCGGAAGATGATTATAAACGCACTTAACAGCGGCGCGAAAATGTTTATGGCCGATTTTGAGGACTCCAACTCCCCTACCTGGGCCAATAATATTGAAGGCCACATTAACCTGCGTGATGCGATTAACAAGACCATTACTTATGTTAATCCCGAAAATGGCAAATCATACAAGCTAAACGAACAGACAGCCGTATTAATGGTACGCCCACGCGGCTGGCACCTTCCGGAAAAACATATACTGGTTGATGGGCAGGTAATGAGCGGTTCTTTCCTGGATTTTGGTTTATACTTCTTTCATAATGTAAAGCAGTTACTGGCAAATGGCACCGGCCCTTATTTCTACCTGCCAAAAATGGAAAGCCACCAGGAAGCCCGGCTATGGAACGATGTGTTTGTATTTGCCCAAAACGAATTAGGCATACCGCAAGGCACCACTAAAGCAACCGTACTTATTGAAACCATACTGGCCACTTTTGAACTGCACGAAATTATATATGAACTGCGCGAACACATGGCAGGCTTAAACTGTGGCCGCTGGGATTATATTTTCAGCTACATTAAAAAACTGCGCAACCTCGATGGCTTTGTGCTGCCCGACCGGGGACAGGTAACAATGGCTGTACCTTTTATGGCCTCTTATTCAAAACTGGTTGTTCAAACCTGCCATAAGCGCCGTGTACACGCTATGGGAGGTATGAGCGCATTTATTCCTATTAAGAATAATGAAGCTGCCAACAATGCTGCTATTGACAAGGTAAAACAAGATAAAGTGCGCGAAGCCACTAACGGCCATGACGGTACCTGGGTGGCACACCCAGGTTTGGTACAAGTAGCTATGGATGTATTTAATGAATACATGCCCACGCCAAACAACTATAATATTAAACGTGAAGGGGAAGT
>DASZPC010000678.1:0-1971 GCA_035550455.1 Chitinophagales bacterium
CAGGTTTACAAGCATTTCTCCGTTAATAGCCAGGCTTAAAAACCTGGAAGAGCTGGAAATAGCCTTTAATGAGCTGAATAATATGCCAAAGGAAATAGGCGCACTTACAAAACTGATACGTTTAGCCGCCGCCAAAAATAACTTCGTAACCCTTCCTGCCGAGTTTAGTAAACTGCAATCACTAACTATTCTCGACTTATCCTATAATAAGCTAACAACAATTCCGTCTGCCTTAACCGGTTTGAAAAGCCTGAAGGCGCTGGATGTAAGCTATAATAAGTTGCTATCGTCTTACCCGCCACAGGTTAAAAACCTGCAAAGCCTCAAAATTATAGACGTGAAAAGCACTAAAATTACCGATAAGCAGATTGATGAACTTACAAACCTGCTGCCTGATTGTAATATTCTACATTAGCTTCCTGCACGGATTTATAACTTATTTTATATTTAATGAATGAACGAAAAGCTGCTGCATTATATATGGCGCTATCAGTTATTTGACCGGCGCGGGCTAAAAACAACCAGTTGCGACGCGGTTGAAATAATTTCGCCCGGCATATACAATATGGATGCCGGAGCTGATTTTCAGGACGCGAGGCTAAAGATTGGGGGCACACTTTGGGCCGGTAATGTTGAAATCCATATTACTACTGAAGACTGGAACACTCATAAGCACAAGTCAGATAAAGCGTATAATAACGTTGTATTGCATGTGGTTTACGAGGATAAAGGGAAGGGTGCAAAGCGTGAAAGCGGGACAGATGTTCCAACCTTACAGCTAAAGGAACGAATTAAACCCGAAACCCTGCAACGTTATGCTATACTTGAAAAAAGTAAATTATGGGTACCATGCGAAGGCTTTATAGTTGGTGTACAGGGCCTTACCTTCCGCAATTTTCTTGACCGCCTTCTGGCAGAAAGGTTGCAAAACAAAGTAACTCAGGTAAATGAAATGTTGGCGCAATCTGGCAACGATTGGGAGAATGTTGCTTTTGGAATGGTGGCAGCATATCTGGGTGCGCCTTTAAACAAAGAACCATTTCTTCAACTTGCCCGCTCATTACCGGTTAAAATATGGGCTAAGCACCAAAGCGATAATTTGCAAATTGAAGCATTACTTTTTGGACAGGCAGGTTTTCTGGATGAGAAGTGCGATGATGAATATCCTAACCAGTTACGGCGCGAGTATAACTATTTGAGCAGGCTACATCAACTTCAACCAATGGAAAAGCACCGTTGGAAGTTTCTCAGGTTGCGGCCATCCAATTTTCCTACCATCCGGTTAGCCCAGTTAGCGGCCTTGTTGTGTAGCGAGGTAAAGCTTTTTTCGAGGATTATTGATGCAAAAAATGCAAAGGATATTCAGGCTGTTTTTGATATTACTGTTAGCGATTACTGGAAGAAACATTATAGGTTTGATAAACCTTCGGCACGCGTCAGCACTAAAATTGGCAAAGCCACCAAAGACCTCCTTTTAATAAATGCAGTAGCGCCGGTGCTTTTTGCCTATGGTAAATATAGGGATGACGAAACCTATTGCAACAAAGCGCTTCAGTTGCTGGAAAGTTGCACAGCAGAAAGCAATTCGATAATAACAGGATGGAATAGGGTAGGGGTTAAGGTTAAAAATGCTGCCGATAGCCAATCCTTACTTCAGTTAAAAAATGAATACTGCAATAAGTTTCGGTGCCTTGAATGTGCGGTAGGGCATAAAATTTTAAAATGATTGCTTATCTTCGGATATATAAATTGTATGCATAATGCCCATTGATTCCTTTAAGTTTATTATCGAATCAAACGTTTTTGGGGTTTGTGAGCGGATTGGCAACCGGTTAAAAATGCCTGCAAGGGATATCCGCATGTTTTTTATCTATGCCAGTTGTATGGCTATTGGCTCCCCAATTATCATTTATATGATACTCGCCTTTTGGATTAAAATGAAAGACTACATCCGTGGTAAGCGAAATCCAG
>DASZPC010000679.1:0-5647 GCA_035550455.1 Chitinophagales bacterium
CAGCACAATGTCTTTCACCTTTACCTCATTTACCAGGCATTCGTATATACTGGTTTTAATGGCCTTTGGGTCAAAGCCCACGCCCGACGTGGCATTGGCCTGGGGGTCGGCATCAACCAGCAGGGTTTTGTATTCCAATACAGCAAGGCTGGCGGCTATGTTAATAGCCGAAGTGGTTTTACCAACGCCGCCCTTTTGGTTGGCTATGGTAATTATTTTTGCGTGCCGTTCTTTGGGTGTTGCTTTCTTCTTAGTCATTTGTAGGGTTTTCAAAGGTTATAACTCTATATCGCTGCCAATGTTCATTAATATCAACTCCTTGCCTTTGCTGCTAAACTCCTTAACGGCGGCAGTATGGTCAATTTTAATAGGGCCAAAAGTGTCGTAATGCAGGCCTATAACCTTATTGCACTTAATAAAATCGCTGGCAATAACGGCATCTTCCACCCCCATGGTAAAATTATCGCCTATCGGCAACAGGGCCACATCCAGTTTAGGGCAAAACATGGGTATCAATTGCATATCCATGGTAAGGGCGGTATCGCCGCTGTAATAAAAATTACCATCGGCAGTTTCAAGCAAAAAACCGGCCGGGTTGCCGCCATAAGAGCCATCAGGCAGGTTGCTTGAGTGGATAGCAGATACCAGTTTAGCAGTGCCAAATTCAAACTTGCCTTTGCCCCCGTGGTTCATTAAGCGCACATTTTTAACCCCTTTTGCCTGAAACCATTCACCCACCTCGAAGGTAGAAACCAGGGTAGCATTAGTACGTGCCGCAATAGCCTGCACATCGGCACAATGGTCCATGTGCCCATGCGAAACAAAAATGTAATCGGCAGGGATGCTATGAATATCAATGCTCTTGGCAAGCTCATTATAGCTTATAAAAGGGTCGAAAAGCAGGTGCTTGCCACCTGTATAAACCCCAAAACATGCATGTCCGTAATAAGTAATTTTCATAAATCGCTTCTAATCGCTCCAAAAGTAGAACATGTGTGGAACATCGGGCTTTCGTAATTCTCCACCAATAAACAAATGCCATGTTTGTATGTCTGTTGATAAGTGGGCCGTACTTGTTTGCCTGGTGTTGATACAAAAAACAAAAGCCCCCCATAAGGGAGGCTTTTGAAAGCTTTAATAAAGCAATTATTTATTGATTACCAAGCGCTTAACAGCAATTTTGCTACCGCTTTGAACCTTCACAAGATATGCACCGTTAGCAAAACTGCTAAAGTCGAAAGTCTTGTTGAAAGAAGCAGGAACATCGTTTGCTGAGTACTCAGTTACAAGGTTTCCAATAATGTCGTAAACGCGGATGCTGATGTTCTTTTCAACACCTACCACGCTAAAGTTAACGTTGCCGTTAGTTGGGTTTGGAACCATGCTTATAGCGCTGTTAAACGACAGGTCGTTAATACCGGCAGCACAAACTCCAGCAGACTGAACCGCTACGCTGTGGCTAGGTGATACGAAATCGCAACCAGCGCTATCCATTGTAACTTTTACGCTGAAAGTACCCTGGTTTTGGTAAGTGTGGGTGCCATCAATTGATGTGTTGGTACCGCCATCGCCAAAATCCCATGCTGCTGTCCAACCTGTAATACCGGTAGAAGTATTAGTGAAGGTAGCAGGGTAACCTATACATATAGGTGAAGGAACTGTGAAATCAACACTGTTGCTTACGTTGCCGGGGTATTGGGCAGCAACTGAAGCAGTAGCTGAACAACCAACACCGTTGGTAACAGTTACTGAATAAGTGCCGGGAGTTGAAACACTGATAGCGTTAGTGGTAGCACCAGTATTCCATGAATAAGTCCTTCCGCTGGTTGAACCGCTTACTGAAGTAGTAACCTGAACAGCCGAACCGCCACAAGTAAGGGTAATAGGGTTAGAGTTAGGTATACTAAGCGTAATGCCAGAGTTTGTAACTACGTATGAAGCGGTAGTGTTAGCCGAGCCATCGTTTACTGTAAGGGTTACTGTAACGTTGCCAGACTGAGGCATAACAATGCTGGTGGTAGCATCGCTGGTTGAAGTTAAAGAACCGCCGGTAGTGCTCCATGTATAAGTTATGTTTGAGCTGTTAGTACCAAACACATTAGCTGTAAGGTCAACACTTGAACCAGGACATGCCTTGGTAGCGCCTCCCTGAATGGTGGCAGTGTAGTTAGTACAAACAGTAACTATAGGAAGTAACTCCCAGTTTTGAACATATAAGAAAGTACAGTTGCGGTCAACACCAGGAATGTTATAGTAATATGCGCTGCTGATATTGGTTACAGAAGCTGTATTAGGACCGGTTGAATCAATTTCACCGTAAAGTGCTGCACCAAAGAAAGGTGAAGGATAAGCAGGCGATGAATACTGGTTACCCAGGTATTCAATAGTAATACAAGAATCGGCATAAGTGTATGACAGATCCATGTGCGATGAAGTATCCTTAGCAATGTATTGCATTTTAACTGCAAAACCCTGGCCTTGTGTTAATTGAGCGCCTATAGCCACTTGTGCGTAACCAAGGTAACCATCGCCTTTAAAAAACTGGCTTAGGTCGTTATAACCGCTGTACACTACTGTTTTAACAGGCGTGGTAGAAACGGTAGAGCCGTTAACCGGGTAAATAGTGAAAACAAGGCTATCGTTGGTCATCTTCCCATCAGCTTGTACAGTATCGCCAAAAATACCGGCAAACAGGCCCAGTGAATCTACCGAAATAGTAGATGCAGCTAAAGGAACTGAAAACAGGCCATTGTTTTGGTCAACATAAGCAAGGCTGTCAAATATTTGCGTTGCATATGAATAGTCAAGTTGATGAGAAAGCACTACAAACGAAGTGATTTCCGCTGCATAAATGTTTTGAGAGTTATACCAGCTACCGTTAAACTCTAAAAAGTTATTCGAGGCATAAATCTCGTTATAATAGTTGTAGTCGAGTTGGCTACTATCACAAACCGCAGACGTACGCTGTGCTCCGTTGCTAGCACGATGTGTCTGTGCAGTGGGCCTGTGCGAGTCGGGCGCTATGTGAAAACGTTGGGGTTGGGGCAATGCAGTATTCTGTGCGAAACCTATGGTAACTAAGAAAACTGCACACAGCGTAAAAATGCTTTTCATGGCTATCGGTGTTCTGTTTTGAGTTAAGAAATTATTCACAAATTTATAGTTTTCCGTAAAGAAAGCGCAAATGAAGGCAAAAAATACAACACTTTCAAAAAAAAATGACAGCCCCATGACAATGAGAATCAACCAATAATCACCCATTATAAAAGCAATTACGGCAACGGGGTTCATAACTATCCTTCTCACCAAGCAGAATCCGCCCCTTTTGGGATGAAATACGGTAAGAAAAGTGGGCTATATCGCCACATTTCACGCAAATAGCATGCACTTTGGTAATATAATCGGCTATAGACAGTAAGTGCGGTATAGGCCCAAAAGGCTTGCCTTCAAAATCCATATCAAGCCCGGCCACAATAACCCTGATGCCCCTACGGGCCAGCTTTTCGCATACGGCGGGCAGCTCTGCGTCCAGAAACTGGGCTTCATCTATACCCACCACTTCAATATCCTGCGCCAAAAGCAATATATTTTCGGAATGCGAAACGGGCGTTGAACGGATAGAATTGGCATCATGCGACACCACGTCCTCCTCGCTATAACGGGTATCCATTACGGGTTTAAAAATTTCGGCCTTGCGGTTGGCAATGCGGGCGCGCTTTAGCCTGCGTATCAATTCTTCGGTTTTGCCCGAAAACATGGAACCACAAATAACTTCAATCCAACCCTTCCGTTCCTTTCCGTTTGATGGTTCTATAAACATATTAAAATGCGCTGGTACTGCGTTTAGTTAATATTGTTGTGTTCAAAACTCGGGTACCGCCCGGGGGTATTTTAACCTAAGTTTGATTTTAAATCAAGGTATATGAAAAGCCCAAATGTATCGGATTTGCTCGAAAAAATAAGCACCGCCATCGGCAACAGCGAATTTCCGGCAGTTTCGAAAATTGAATTCGATTTGCTGATGCAAAACGTACGGCAGCTTTATAACGAGTTGGATACCCTACGCAACGCTAATCCGCCAGCAAAGCAAATACAGCAACCCGCAAGGCAGGAAACCCTGCAACCTGAAGAACTGATTGCCCATACGGGCCTTAACACCAACAAGCATTTGCTTCTCGGCGAAACTGCTGAGACTGCAAAAGAAAAACCAATAACTGCTGCTGAGTTAGCTGAAACAATAAAGCAGAAAGAAGTTAAACCGCAGGTAACGCCTGTTTCTTCGATAAACGAAAACATTAAGCACCCCGGCAGCCTGAATGATAAACTGAAACCCGAAGGCGCCAATGCCGTACACCGAAAGCTGGGCGCACAGCCGTTAAAAGACCTGATAGACCTGAACAAACGCTTTGTGCTGCTAAACGAACTGTTTGAAGGCAATAACGAAAAGTTTCTGGAAACAATAAAACACCTTGACTCTCTGGCCACTTATACCGAGGCCCAATCGTTTATAATGAACGACCTGACAAAGGCCCTGCACCTTGACCCCACTTCGCAGCCTTACCGCCTTTTTGTTAAGCTTATAAGGCAAAAGTTTGGCGAAGAGTAAAAAACCTGATTAAAGTTTTTCGATAACCACAGCACTGGCGCCGCCACCGCCGTTGCATATACCGGCACAACCATACTTTGCGCCTTTTTGTGTAAGCACCGATATAAGTGTGCAGATAATACGTGCGCCGCTGGCGCCTACCGGGTGGCCCAGCGATACGGCCCCGCCAAACACGTTTACACGGGCAGGGTCCAGGCCAAGTAATTTGGTATTGGCCATAGTAACGTTGCTGAACGCTTCGTTTATTTCAAAGTACTCTATATCTTTTAATTGCAGGCCCGCTTTGGCAATGGCTTTAGGCATGGCCAGTGCAGGCGAGGTGGTAAAATCATCGGGGGCTTGCTCGGCATCGCCGTAGCCCACCAGTTTGGCCAGTGGTTTTAAGCCCAGTTGTTTTACCCTTTCGCCACTCATTAACACCACGGCAGCTGCACCATCGTTAATCTTCGAGGCATTTACAGCGGTTACTGTGCCATCTTTACCAAAAGCAGGTTTTAAACCGGCCACTTTTTCGGGGCGCAGTTTTTTATATTCTTCATCTTCTTTTACAAAAGTTGATTCTCCCCTGCCTGCAATTTCCACATCGAACAATTCATTGGCAAACCAGCCATTCTTGTAGGCTTCGGCAGCCCTGCGGTACGATTCCACAGCAAAAGCATCCTGCTCCTCGCGGGTAAAGTTGAATTTCCGGGCACAGCGGTCGCCACTGTTGCCCATCATTTCTTTAGTATAAGGGTCCTGCAGGGCATCGCGCGATATGGCATCTAAAAGTTCGCCATTGCCATAGCGGTAACCGTTCCTTCCGCCCGGTATCATGTACGGGGCGTTCGTCATACTTTCCATACCACCGGCCACCACTACATTTTTATCGCCAAGCATTATTGATTGTGCGCCGTATATAATAGCTTTCATACCCGAAGCGCAAACCTTATTAACAGTAGTGCAGGTAGCATTTACATGCACCCCTGCATTAAGCGCCGCCTGGCGGCCTGGTGCCTGCCCTGTGTTGGCCTGTATTACGTTGCCCATAATTACCTCGTC
>DASZPC010000680.1:0-5027 GCA_035550455.1 Chitinophagales bacterium
GCCGCCTTTTCGGCAACCGAGCCGGTTGCCGCTTTTACACCTTCAAATGCCTGTTTAATATCGGCAATAATATCATCAATATTTTCAATGCCCACCGATACCCTTATTTGCCCCGGTAATACACCCGCCGCTTTTTGCTCAGCATCGCTTAGTTGTTCGTGCGTGGTTGAAGCCGGGTGGATAGCCAGTGTTTTGGCATCGCCCACATTGGCCAGGTGGCTTACCAGTTGAAGGTTATTGATAAACGCCTTGGCCGCCTCTTTGCCGCCTTTAATGGTAAAATTAAGCACGCCGCCATAACCATTGCGCAGGTATTTTTTAGCATTGGCATTATACCGGCTGCTTTCAAGGCCGGGGTAGGTTACGCCCTCGGTAAACTCACTTTTTTCCAGCCACCTGGCAAGCGTTAGCGCATTATCAACAGTTCGCTGCACACGCAACGAAAGTGTTTCTAACCCCTGCAACAAAAGGAACGAATTAAAAGGGCTTAATGCGGGGCCCCAATCGCGCAGGCCTTCCACCCTTGCCCTGATAATAAAAGCAATGTTGCCAAACGGCCCGCCCGAACCAAACACATCCCAAAACTTAAGGCCGTGGTAGCCCTCGCTGGGTTCGGTAAACTGTGGGTATTTACCATTGCCCCAGTTATAATTGCCGCCATCAACAATTACGCCGCCAATACTGGTGCCATGCCCGCCAATCCATTTGGTAGCCGACTGCACCACCACATTCGCCCCGTACTCCAGCGGGCGGAACAGGTAACCGGCTGCCCCAAAGGTATTATCCACCACCAGGGGCAAATCATACTTTTTTACCACAGCAGCAATTTTTTCAAAATCGGGGATATTCAATTCCGGGTTGCCTATGGTTTCAAGGTAAATGGCTTTCGTTTTTTCGTCAATCAGCTTTTCAAAACTCGCGGGGTTGTCGCCATCGGCAAAGCGCGCCTCAATGCCCAGCCTTTTAAATGCCACCTTAAACTGGTTATAAGTGCCACCATACAGGTATGAGGTTGAAACGAAGTTATCGCCTGCCTGTAAAATGTTGTTCAGGGCTACAAACTGCGCCGCCTGCCCCGATGCCACAGCAAGGGCCGCCACGCCCCCTTCCAGTGCCGCTACACGTTTTTCAAACACATCGGTAGTGGGGTTCATAATACGGGTATAGATGTTTCCAAACTCCTTCAGGCCAAAAAGGTTCGCTGCATGGTCGGCATTATCAAATTGGTACGAGGTGGTTTGGTAAATAGGCACTGCCCGGGCTTTGGTTACAGGGTCAACAGTTTGTCCGGCATGTAATTGAAGGGTTTCAAATTTATAGTTACTCATTGTTTTAATCTTTTAAGCGATGAAAAATTTTAATCCGAATAATTGGTTTTCATGGTTCAGCAGCGAAATGGTGCTGCCGTTTTTGCCAAATTTCCCGGGCATGGCGGGGCTTTCGCTGCCGGGTTTACATCGCTTGTTGCTATTGGGGTATATATAAATGTGGATACGGATTTTCACGGCACCGATTTCTTTTAAACAATAAAATTTTAAGAAACTAAAAACAGGAAGGGGCTGTTGGTATTAGCACATACAACAGCAGCAACACATACAACACCATGCGGCGTTTGCAGAAGAAATAATGTGTGCTTTGTTAATCATTGTAAGTGCAAATAAAATTTGAAGCCGGTTAATTTCCAAACTACAGCCGCAAATTTTTCATAAATATTTTTTAGCCGGGCTACTTATGGTTGCTCCGGTTCGCGTACCACCTGCACATAATAAACCGCCCCGGCAAAGGCAAACAGCACATACAGTACCCCTATGTTACATTCAAAAAATATTGACCAGGGATAAATAGGTTTTTCAAGGGGGATAATAATTGCCAGGTAATACCAATTAATAAAGGTATGCATAACCACTACCGGCCAAATACTGCCCGAAACCTTACGTATATAAGTATATACATAAGCCAGCCCGGTAGTAAGCATAGTGTACATAATAAGCGCAAAACCCAATGGTTTATCGTTAAACATAAGGCGCGTGTGTATAATAACCGGGTAATGCCAGGCAGCGGTTAAAAGGCCGGTTAACAAGGCTATGGTGTTAAACCCGAAAATGGTTTTCATGCCATTATAAACAATACCGCGCCAAAGTATTTCTTCCAATAATGTGGTTACAAACAAAACCGGCAGCCCTATAGCCAGCAATTGCACAAAAACCATGCTGGGTTTATTTAAGCCCTCCAGGTGCAGCACTATATTTAAAATAAAAGGGGCCAGGGTAATTACACTTGCCAGTATAAAGGCCCATATTATATACTTCCATTTAACGGCTTTTAAAGCAAATGCTACCAGGCTGCGGTCAAAAACCAGGGCAGTTACCACAGCCGCCAGCCCCGCCCCTATAGGATAGAGCGAATAGAACTGTAGGTCCTGCAAAGGCAAAAAATTATTGTAAACCTTACCGGCATATACCACCCATGCAATGGCAGTAATAAAAACTAATGCAGTAGCTACTACAACCTTTGCCCAGGCCCGGCCTTTACTATCTACATTTTCCATGTTTACCCGGTTAATATTAACCGAGCCGTAAAATAATATGTTTTCAATTTATACAAGGTTTTACTTTGCTATAGCCATAATGTGGCACTTTTCAGCCTTTTTGCTGCAAAAAACCTGTTTTGCTGAACTATTAAGCCTCAAGTTTTGTAGCTTTATAAGATATCATACACATCTGTTAAAATGCTGTACCCGCATTTTATGTTCACAGCGTTTTAATAGTAAGCGATTACCGCAGGGCTACACCGGCACTATGCGGGTTTTGTAAGGTGGCCCTGTATTATTCTATAACCCTAAATTATGAGTTATGAATTACGCAAAACTTATGGCTGCCTCTGTTTCAGCCACCCTGGTTATGACTGTTTTTATGCTGCTGGCCCCCTATATATACCTTCCTAAAATGAATGTAGGCCATTTATTAGGGGCTATGTTTGGGCAAAGCGATGCTATTGGCTGGGTATTGCACTTTGTATTGGGTATAGTTTTCGGCTATGTTTATGTAGCAGTGCTGAACGACAAGCTGCCTGTTGAAAACCATACCGCCAGGGGTACCATCTATGGCATTATTGTTTTCGTATTTTCCGAAGTCATTCTTACCCTCATCAACTTTATGGGCTACTTAAACTGGACGGAAAGAGAAAGCATGGCAAAAATGGTTTTCGGCAATGCACTGGCCTGCCTTATATACGGCGCTGTATTAGGCTCGTTTTACAAAAGCAAAGATACCGGACTCAGTGCCTTTAAGCCAGTTTAATATTTTCCAAATATTTTAAAATGGCGTTTGTACCGCCAAGGTTTTGCTGCACATAAAGTTTGGCAGCGGCTTTTGCCTGTTCCGTAGCAGCCAGGTTGCCTAACAACGCCCTTATTTGTTGGGCAAAAGCCGCATAACCGGAAATGCTGAAAGCAGCTTTCCTCTCCAGCAAGTCTTTGGCTTCATTGCTTTTTAAATAATTAGGCCCAAAAAACAAGGGCAACCCATATACGGCAGCTTCAAGCACATTATGAACGCTGGCATTAAACGCGCCACCTATATATGCCACATCGGCATAAGCGTATAAGGCGGCAAGCATACCTATGTTATCAATTATTACCACCTCCACCCCTTCGGTATTCGCTTCACTTAATTCCGAATAAAAAAGGGCTTTGGCATTAACCTCTCCTTTTAAAACATTTAAACGTTCCGCATTAAGGTTATGAGGGGCTATCAGGTATTTATACCCTTCAAGCTGCTTTTCATTTATAAGTTTTACCAAAAGGCTTTCATCTGTTTTCCACGTACTGCCTGCCACCAATAATTTTGAACCGCCTTTAAATTTTCCTATCAGTTCAAACTCCTTCCTGTTAGCTGCAATTTCAAACACCCGGTCAAACCTTGTATCGTTTGCCACTGTGGCGCCAATACCAATACTTTGCAGCAAGGCCATTGAGTTTTCGTCCTGCACAAAAATTTTCGTAAAAGCCTTCAACATTTTCCTGAACAGGCCACCATACCATTTAAAAAATACCTGCTCGCTTCTGAATACCGCCGAAAACAAAACAATGGGAATATTTTTTTCATTCAGCACATCCAGGTAGTTATACCAAAACTCGTACTTTACAAAAAGCGCTAATTGGGGTTGAATGGCATCAATAAATGCTTTTGCCTGGCTTCGGGTATCAAGCGGCAGGTAAAGTACCGCTTCTACTTCCTTATAGCTTTTTCGTACCTCGTAACCCGATGGGGAAAAAAAGGTAAGCACTATTTTATAACCGGGATATATGTTTTGTAGCTTTTCAATTACAGGCCTTGCCTGTTCAAACTCGCCTAACGAAGCACAATGCACCCAAATGCGTTTAGCAGAATCTCCTTTTAATTGGGCTAACCGGGCAGCCTGGGCTTTGCGCCCCTGCACCCAATGCGCCGCTTTTTTATTAAAGGGCGAAGCCAGCCATATTGCCATACCATAAAGCCTTACAGACAGATTATATACAACAAGGCTTAGTACTTGCATTGGCTAAACTTAGTAATAGTAGTATTCCTTTTCGCTGGTTTGCAAAAAAACCGGGATAATATAGCCCACCTTTATACCCAGAAACATATCAATACGTTTATCGTTAAGCGGAGCGTGCGAATAAAAATCGTAAGAGCGCCTTCCTTCGGTATAAGCAGCATCGAACTGAAGCCCGGCATACCCGCTAAAGTATTTGCGCCGTGCCATAAATATACCCCCGATAAACTGAGAGATAACCGGGCCGTTGCACATTCTGTCGTAGCCCTTTTTATAGGTAGGGCTAAGTTGTGGCAACTCACGCGCTTTTACATCAATGGCAATTTTATGCTGTAAAAAGCCGAACTCAGTCATAAAAAGCAAGCCTGCATCGGGGTACTTTTCAGTAAAAGGCACCACCTTGCCAAAATTAAATTTCAGGTTAAAACCGTGTTCCTCTAACCGTACCCCGCTTATATCATTATACTGTGTAATTAAAAACCCGCTGGAGG
>DASZPC010000681.1:0-3716 GCA_035550455.1 Chitinophagales bacterium
CAGTTGATAAACCATCCATTTCGGCAAAAACATATTGCTAAACCAAAAGTCGCCATCGCGCACTTCGCAACGAATCCCTTCGGGCAGCAGGCTGTACACCTCTTTAATGCTCAATACTTTTGCCTCTTTCACCATATTACAAATTTAGCCTAAACTTATTTCACTTCAAAATCAAACAGTTTTTGGTTGCAGTGGTTATTATGGAAAGACAAAGTTGAAGATTGCTTCTCCCGATTTTGCTATTGTTTATTAAAGATGAATCGGGATCGCAATGACATTGTTTATATTAATGCTGCACTACTATTTTTTGGGTTATTACTGCGATATTATTTGCTTTATTCAATACCCGCAAAAAATATACTCCGCTTGCCAAATTTTCCGTATCAAAAATATCTACCTGTCGGGTTTGTTCAGTTTTTAACCCCTCTGTCCTACGCACATCTCCCCTAAATTAGGGGCGAAGCTTAAATGATTAGCTTCATTTCATGTTCTACCGAACAGTTGTGTGCCTGCCAATGGAGGGCATTAAGACGCTAATTCATATTTATTTCACTTCAAAATCAAAAACCTTTTCGCTTTCGAGGAAGCCTTCGAGGCGGTCGCCTACTTTTACGGGGCCTACGCCCGCCGGGGTGCCGGTGTAAATTAAATCGCCCTGCTGGAGGGTGAAGAACTGCGAAGCATAGGCAATGATTTTGGAAAAAGAGAATATCATATCATTGGTGTTGCCTTTTTGCACTTGCACACCATTCAATTTCATACTGAAATTGATGCCTGCCGATAAATTTTCGGGCAGGGGCTTTAGCCCGCCAATTACAGCCGAATTATCAAAGGCCTTGGCGATTTCCCAGGGCAGGCCTTTAGCTTTTTGCTGGTTCTGTAAATCGCGGGCGGTAAAATCAATGCCTACCGTTAGCTGGTCGAAATATTTGGAAGCAAACTTTTCGTCAACATACTTGCCCTGCTTACATACGCGCAGCACCACTTCGGTTTCGTAGTGGAGGTCGGTAGTCCAGTCGGGGAAATAAAAAGGTTTGTTATCCTTTAATAAAGCTGTTTGTGGTTTTAGAAATACCACCGGTTTATCGGGCAATTCGTTTTTCAACTCTTTAGCGTGCTCGCTGTAATTGCGGCCTATGCAGATAATTTTCATTGAATTATTTGGGTATACTATAGGTTTTAGACTTACATTTTTCTACTAAAAATTGACCTTTAAGGTTAGCTGTCCTGGTAGTATAGCTATGAATGGATGGGGTGTAACTAAATACAATAATATCAAAATCATAAACCCCGCTGGCTAATTGGTAAATACACTGGGTTTGCCCCGGGCTAATCCGCAATGTTCCTAAAGTATTCCAGGATGTTTCGGGCTTAGCATAAGTAATCTCAAGAAGCGCATCTTTTTTATTTTCAAAACAGTAGTCGCCAAAATTTTTTCCTTCGCAGTCCTTACTAACGGTTTCAGGATTGTTATAATTTTCACCTGACTGAACAGGTGCGTTAAACCCGCGACTACTAGTGGAATTATTTACTGCCTGATTATTGTTTTCTCCTGTACAATTGATGCCTAAAAGAGCACACGCATCGTCGGTTAAAGGGATGTCTTTTCTTGAGCCAGCAATTAAATATGCGGTTTCTGTATCGAAAACTTTAAGTGTAACGCTTATCCTGTGCCCTAAGACCACATAATTACCCGAAACAATCGCATCGGCAGAAAGGAGTTTCCCTAACTGTTTTGCGCTTGATTCATCTATATAGCCTTCAGCATTGAGCTTCATTTCTTTCATTATTTTATCTAAATTCTGCCTATCGAATATTTGAAAATTTGCAGTATCATTCAGCAAGTCTATAGAAATTACGTCAGCTATATACTTACCGGCAATTGTTTCTGTTTTATTTATATCGGTAAGATTGATTACAGCAATTCTTTTTTTATTGACGCTTTGCATTTTTCGTGCGACGGTAACAGATAAGTCATTAATTGCATTTTCAAGGGCGGTTTGCGAAGAGCAATTAATAATTGATATAAGGCCAAGGGCAAGGAAAATAATCTTCATGGCGTAGTTTATATGCTATAGTGTTGAGTATTCACGGTTTACTTATTATAAATAGGCATTTAGGCACTGCATTTTGCATTCATGTCTTCAAGTCAATACCATTTAATTACAACTACATCATCCCTTTTACTCCTACACCCCCCTTCAATTACGACAGTTAACAGCCAGTTGGCCGGATAGACGTTAATAGTATCAACTTGTGAGGGGTTGTGTACGGGTATTTCACCAAAAGTAACATTTTCGGAATTGATTTTTAATTTCCCGGTAAATAGAAATATGCTTTTCGTTTTTGTTACGTGGGGTAATTTTGTGCTTAATCCTTTTATATATTTTCTTTGAAGCGAAACTCATTGAAGCATATTTTAGTTATATGAAATTATGCCTGCGAATATAGCAGGAGCGTGCGGCTATTTTCACATAGGCATGTGTAATTACACATTGTTTTTATACATAATGCGGGGCTACGGTGTATTATATTTGGGCGTCGTTCCTTGACATATTGCAGGCTGCTGTAAACAACCTATATGGAGCCGTACAGAAATTGAAGAGAGGGCTTTTGTACGGCTTGAGGTGGGGGACGGAAAAGTCTAAATTTGTCTATTTTAGATAAGTGATTGATTATCAAAGGGTGCTTTTTTCGTAACTAATTGATAATCAGTAAAACGAGGCCATGGGAAATAGACAATAAATAGACAAAAGTATGTGCTTTTAGAGGCTAGTAAAGGGCCTGAATGGCGATTTAAGGAATAGGGTATTGGCCTTGAAAGTTTGGGTGTTGAGGCGGGTTTTTTAACGTTTCACAGGCTTTAACTATTTGTGGAAGTACGGGGCGTATGAAATAATGTATTTTAGATTCCGTTTTCCATGCGATATTTATCCTTTATGAAAAAACTTTTGCTGCTTTTGCCCCTGCTTTTTATGCTTGGCCAGGTAACGTTTGCACAGGACGATGACCTGCCACCACCAAGCAGCAAGCCCAACCAGAATACCGAGACACCGGCACAACCGGGGCCGGACGACAGCCAAAATTTTCAGGGTTTTAAAGCGAAAAAGAAGGTTGACCTATCGAAGTTTATTATTGAGCCTGATTTCAATTTCTACATTTATGGGAATATGATAGATTTGGGCGTATCGCCTTATGTGGGATATAATGTGTGGAAAGGGCTTTTTGTAGGCGGCGGGGTTACGTATTTATACACCGGTTATCATAATATTGGCTTTACTGATGCCTCGGGGCGTGTTTATTATGCCAATGCCAACTACCATACTTTTGGCGGGGGTGTGTTTGCCCAGTATAATGTATGGCATGGACTTTTTGTGCGTACGCGCTTTGAAGTGCTGCACCGCATAATGGATGATATTGAATACGGTAATGTAACCGTAAGCATTAACCCCACCACAGGCAGTTACCAGGTGAATATCCCTAAAATACAGAAAACCATACCGGCGCTGTTAATTGGCGCGGGGTATAATTTGTTACAGAGCAAGAATTTTTTCTTCCCTATTATGGTATCGTATAATGTGCTTAACAACGTAACCGATAAGGTGTATTCGATATACCCCACCAACGGCTGGGTAATACAACTTGGCTTTGTAAACATCTTCTGAAAACAGGGTAGCACATACTATTTTATTTAAAGCTGCGTTCCTTATTAAAAC
>DASZPC010000682.1:0-2730 GCA_035550455.1 Chitinophagales bacterium
TTTGAAGCAGCTTTTATACGGGCTATGGCTTTGTTAACCTGCCCCGACGAATGTTTGGGATAGTTAACCGCCTGCACCGGGTTGTTAAAGTTAACTGAATCTTTGCCTTTAAACAGGTTTTGGGCATGGAAGTTAATATACCACTGCACAATACGGTCCTGGAGGTTTTTAACCGGGGCATCTTTGCTTTTAGCGCCATACCAACTGCGCACCAGTTCTTCGCCGTAAAGGGTGTCGATAGGGCATTCAATAAACACCGGGCCGGGAACGCCCTGCTGGGCAATGGCAAAGGCTTTTTCGAGGGTAGGCACTATTTCCTTTACCTTGCTGATGGTGGCCGCCCATTTAACAATGGGGCGCATCATGCTCATTTGGTCAATATCCTGTAGCGAGCCCCGGCCTTTTAAAATAGTAGCCGCGGCGCCGCCTAAAAGTATTAAGGGCGATTGCGCTAAATAGGCATTTTTAACGGCGGTAATGGTATTGGTAAGCCCCGGCCCGGCTGTTACCGCTGCCACACCGGGCACACCGGTAAGGCGCGAAACGGCATCGGCAGCAAAAACGGCATTTACCTCATGGCGGGTGTCAATAACCCTGATACCAATGTTTTCAGCCGATACAAAAATGGGCGAAATATGGCCGCCGCATAATGTAAACAGGTATTTAACCCCATGTTTTTGTAATACCCGTGCAATAATTTCTCCTCCGTTCATTGATTTTTTAATTGATGGTGGAAAGGAATGGTGAATATAGCAAGCGTGGGGTATTTTCAAATGTTTTAGTTCGTAAAAATGAAATTATGTTTGTTGGATAAATACATGCGTTATGAGTAAGCCTGCCATGTTGTTTTTATGGATATTATTTAGTGTAACAATTACCAATGCACAGGCTATAGCACATGGCCATGCCCATAACGATTACCAGCACAAAAGGCCGCTTTTCGAGGCACTGGAAAGCGGGTTTACCAGTATTGAAATTGATGTGTTTTTGCATCATAATGACCTGATTGTTTCGCACGATTGCACCGGTTTAAACAATAAACCGGATATTGAAGAACTGTACCTTAAACCCATAAAAAAAGTGATAGGGCAAAACGGCGGGTGGGTTTACAAAGGCTACAACAGGCCCGTTATTTTTATGATTGATATGAAAACCAATGGCGATTTGGCCTACGCAAAACTGAAAGAGATACTGGATAAATACAAAGAGTTGTTTTGTGTTTATCAAAAGGATTCGATTATCAGCTATGGCCCGCTGGAAATTTTGATTTCGGGCAGCAAGCCTTACCGCTCGTTAATAAACGAAAACACCAGCTATGCCACTATTGATGCCGATATAAGCGATATTGATAAAGCCACACTGGATGCCGTAGTAACGCGCTACAGCGACCCCTGGCACAAGTACTTTAAATGGAAAGGAAATGGCGAAATGCCTGAACGCGAAAAGGCGAAACTAGATTCGCTGGTGGCCGCAGCGCACCGTAAAAAAAAGGACATCAGGTTTTACGCCATACCCGACAAACCCGAAGTGTGGAAGTTGCTTTTAAATGAGCATGTTGACTGGATAAATACTGACAGGCTAAAGGAGTTTAACGAGTTTATGAAAAACTATAAGCAGTAACGGGGCCTATGGAGATTACAGCGCAAAATATAATTGAGTCGATACCCAGCCGTTTCAGGCCTGAGAAAACGCAGGGGCTTAGCCTGTTGTTCCACTTTGATATAACCGGCAGTGAAACGCTGCATTACTCGGTTCAGATTAATGACGGCACATGTGTTTTAACATCGGGTATGCCTGGTGAGCCTGACTGTGTTTTATCGGCTGATGCGAAAGTGTATATTGACCTTGAAACTGGTAAAACCGACCCGCAAAGTGCTTTTATGGGCGGGCAGGTTAAAATAAGCAACATAGCTGCCATGATGCAGTTTGCCCGGTGTTTCCGAAAGTTTCAGATGCCAGTGCATAATACCGAAGCTGCTTCGGTGGTACGCCCCGAAAAGAAGGGCCCGTTGAAAGGGGTAACCATCATAGATTTTACCCGCCTGTTGCCCGGCCCTTTGGCTACTATGTTTTTGGCCGATTTGGGCGCCGATGTAATAAAGGTGGAAGACCCCGATAACCCTGATTACATCCGCGGGTTTGAACCAAAAACAGGGGGGATTGGGGCTTATTATCTGGCGCTTAACAGGTCTAAACGCAGCCTCGCGGTAAATTACCTCACGGCAGCGGGTAAAGAGATAATTTACGATTTGGTTAAAAAAGCCGATGTGCTGATTGAGCAATTCAGGCCGGGGGTGATGGATGAAATTGGTTTTGGCTATAAGAAACTGACGGCAATTAACCCGAAGCTGGTATATGTATCTATAACCGGTTATGGGCAAAAATCGTCAATGGCAGCGGCTGCCGGGCACGATTTGAATTATATTGCTATTGCGGGTGCTTTGGCAATTACGGGCAACAAAAATGGCCCGGTTATACCGGGGTTTCAATTGGCTGATATTGCCGGGGGCTCGTACATGGCTATGAACGCCGTTACAACGGCGCTTTACCAGCGCGAAAAAACAGGAAAGGGCGACTATGTGGATGTGGCCATGACCGATGCTGTGCTGCCATTTACAGCCATGCAGTTTGCTGCTTACCAGGCCACGGGTAAAAACCCGGGCAGGGGCGGTTTTGAACTTTCGGGGGCACTGGCCAACTATAATGTGTACCAATGCGCCGATGGGAAGT
>DASZPC010000683.1:0-2183 GCA_035550455.1 Chitinophagales bacterium
GTACCCTTAACAGCAAAGTTGTTGGTGTTGTTATTGATAATGCGGTTGTGGAATACCCTGCATTTATTGCCGTTCTTCTTAGGCAGTTCAGGCAGGCTAAACACCAAAATACCACCGGTGTTGCTTTGCGAAAGGTTATCGTACACATCAGCCTCGTGCGAATTTTCAATTTCAATACCCGCTACATTATCATGCACATAATTTTTACGCACAATAATATTGTTCGACTGCCCCACATAAACCCCGGCATCCGATGCGCCGTAAACCTCACAGTCTTCAATTAATACGTTTGTGCAGCCAACCGGGTAGGTACCATACGAACCATTCTTGGTACTGTGTACCGTAGTCCAACCTGTTTTCACCCTCCTGAAAGTTACATTGGTCGCATCCTGCACTTTAATGGCATCGCCTTTGGTATCAAGTATGGCAAAGTCTTCCATTACAGCACCATCGGCAGTTATACGCAAACCTTCAGCGCCGTCCTTCTGGTTTTTAAAATTCAGTATTGTTTTATCCTTTCCCTTCCCACGTATCGTTACGTTTTTGGCTTTGTCCAGTATTAGCGAGCGGGTAAGCATAAATGTCCCTTCCGGCAATTCAATTACATCGCCGTCTTTCGCATCAATAAATTTTTCCTGCAATTGCTTTTCAAACGAACCATCGGTAGTGGGCGCCGTGCTGTTATTGCACGACCATGCTATAACTGTTGCCAGTAACAGCATCGGAAACATTTTTTTCATCAGGCTAATTTTTGGTTTGGGGATTTTAAAAGTGCAACAAATATAAAGTTGAATTACAAATTATAAACCCTCATTTTCAGCGAATATATCGCTGGGAATACCCACCAGCCCTACAATGGGTTATATATCCTTTCAGCACGCTTCATTACATCGCTTTGTTTTAAGCTAAGCGGCCTGGTTTGCTGCCTGCTGAAAAGTTCCATCTGGTCGTTGTAATGCGGGCTTTGCTGGTTCAGCGAATTTCCCAATGGCTGCAGGGCCTCCAAGTGCTCCAGCCCATCTTTTCCAAACACGGCAAACATGGTGTAGGTATCGCCATAAGCAGGTTTAAAGGTAAAGGTACCGGGCACCCTTTCAGGGTAGGTTGGGCTCAACACATCGGGCATACCGCGCACTGGCAAATTTTTATCGCCGCGTATGCTTCTTTGTATAGTACCCCATTCAACCTTAACTGTCCCATAATATTTTCGTAACGAATCGCAGGCGTTGCGCAGCCCGGCCACATACTCGGCCTCAGTGGCATTAACCCCGCTTATAAAGCAGTCGTCGCTGCATCCGTGGTTAGTAAACACTTCAGTCATAGTCAAAAAAACCAATGGCGGCGCATATTCATTTATTTCAGCTTTCCAGTCCCAGGCCTTCAAAATATCCAGTGCCTCTTTTAAATCAGGGTATTTATGCTCGTCCAGGTTAACAAGTTCCTGCAGGTTTGCCCCAAATTTCCCCGCTTTTGTAAACGAAACGTCAAACTTCAGTTTCTTCAAATCAGGTATCGAAAACTTATTCTTCATGCCAATCTGCTCCATAAAGCGGTGCGCCCGGTTATTATCGCCGGGGCGCTCATCCACATATTTTGGTAAATGGCAATAGCCATCATAGCAGTCCTCTCCCGAGGCATGAAAAGGGGTATTATTGGTATTAAACACATAGCCGCAATCGGGGTCAATGGTATGTGGCATACTGTCAATAGGCACCAGGTTTGTCCATAATGTTTTGCTGGTGTTGCCGGGCAAAATACCGGACCAGTTAAAGCTGGTGTCGCGCTGGGGCATCATGCCATTTTCCAAATAAAAAATGTTATTGTCTTTATCGGCATAAACAATATTAAACAGGCTGATGGCATGTATGCGGAGGGCTTTCCAAAAATCGTTATAGTTCTTGGCCTTGTTCATTTCATACAGTTGCTCACCGGTCTTTATCGTCATATTAGCCGGAAACCTGATAGCGTAAAACTGGTTGCTTTTATCGCTTTTTACGGTGCAGCCATATTTGCTCCAGTAAGTCATTTTACGCACTGGCAACACAAAATTATGGTGCTTGCCAAGCCCAACTTTCAGCCATACCGGTTTCTTTTCCAGTTTCACCCACTGGCCGTCAAATTCATAATAAGGCCTTTTACAGCCCTTCGTACGTAGCTTATACACATCCAGTTTATCAAAATAG
>DASZPC010000684.1:0-2256 GCA_035550455.1 Chitinophagales bacterium
ATTATGCAGGAAGTGCAGGCTGTAGCCGATAGGGTTATAATTATCAACAAAGGTAAAATTGTGGCCGATGACCTTACCGAAAACCTGCAAAACCGCACAGGCAACGAAATAATTATAACCGCTGAATTTAAGCAGGCCATTGACCGCGCCCTGCTGGGAGGAATAAAAGGCGTTAAAAATTACGAAATACAAAAAGACGGCAAATGGCGGTTTGTACCAGAGGCTGGCAAAGATTTGCGGGAAGAAATATTCAACTTTGCCAAAGCGCGGGACCTTACATTGCTATCCCTTTATAAAGAAGAATCGAGCCTGGAGGATGTGTTTAAACAGCTTACAAAATAAAACTACTCATTCTGGTGCCAGTCTTTCTCAGCATTGCCTAACTGGTTTCTGTATGATTCCATAGCCGAGAATTCCGATAAATTCAGTTGAAACATAGTATTGAAGAACTGAAGCTGTTCAGCACTCAGCGAGGCTATTCCTTCACCTGTTTTCCCGTTTCTGATAAACTGATCGTAAACCGGCTGGTGTTTTATGGCGGGTGGTTGCTCGCCGAATTTTGTTTCATGTTGTTTCATAAAACTGAACGAACAGCGTTCAATAATCCGCGGCAGGTCATCTTCTTTTATTTTTACGCCTATAAAATCAGCAATACGGTATAACTCAGGCACAAAATTATTATGTAAGTCCTCATACCGCACCACCAGCATAGTTAGCTTCTTTTTGTTTTGCAACCACTGGCGGTTAAACTCAAACCAATTCATATCGCCGGGCTTTATAAAATAGCTTTCAAAATTCTCAGTAAAAGTAAGGGCCCGGTTGTTGTAGTTTTTTTCGTGATGAAATAAAGAAACGGCCACATCGCGGCCATCGCGGATTACATAAATAAACCGCCCCTTTTTAAACCGGCTGATGAAGCGGTATGGGTCATGCGTTTTAATAATACGTGGCGAAGGCAGGTTGGGGATTTCACCTCCCTTTTCGGCCAGGTTACGCAACCAGGGCGAAACATCGTACAAATGTCCGAAGTTTATCTCGCCGGTGGTGGTAAGCTGGTAAAGTATCATCTGTACCCAGGTGGTACCGCTTTTAAGGTAAGTGGCCACATATATATCATCATCCCGTTCCTCAAAAATGTACTCGTATTTCAAAAACTTCAACTGGTGTACAGCACCCGAGGCCAGGCTTTCTATTTTGCCGAACACTTTTATAAGCCCGTCAATTACTTTTATTTCAAAGGGCATTGATTGTTTTTCGTTTAAAAATAAAAAAGGGAGCGCAACCGCCCCCTTTTAAATGCTTTTGAAAACAGCCGGCTATTTACATGTATAACCTGTGCTCTCAATCGTTTTAATATAGTTTTTAAAAGCGCTTTGAGACATATTGTTAGGCTTTGTTACTGTAGTGCATACGCCTGCATAACAGCACTGGTAAGATTTTTTGCACGAATTGAGGGCAAAAATTGATGTAAACAACGATACTACTCCTAACAAGAGTTTAATCTTTTTCATAGTGATTGGGATTGGTTAGTAATTGGTTTAATCTCAAAGGTAAAAAAAGTAAAGGGGCATGCAACTTTTTTTTAACCTGATTTTCGTGGGCAAAGCCCCATATAATTCCAAAGAAACTTTAATTACAATTGCATGACTTTGATTAGCAGCGGAATCGTTTATTTTTGCCCGTTCCAAACGGTAACCATACATTTACAATTTTCAGTGGAATAAAAACGTTTGCTTATTGCCTTATAAAGCATGCTGGCTATTTTTATAAAAGAGATCCGACAGTTTTTCAGCTCCCTGATTGGTTATATAGCCATTTCAGTTTTTTTGCTTGTGCTGGGCCTGTTTCTATGGATTTTTCCCGATACAAATATTATCGACTTTGGCTACGCCAACCTCGATTCGTTTTTTAACCTGGCGCCCTATATTTTTATTTTCCTGATACCCGCCATCACCATGCGCTCGTTTGCTGAAGAAATTAATACCGGCACTATCGAGCTGCTCTCAACAAGGCCTGTAACCGAATTGCAGATAATATTGGGTAAATACTTTGCTGCCCTTACACTTGTTTTTATTTCCATCCTCCCCACTTTCATTTATTTCTATACGGTTTACCAACTGGCAGCGCCGGTTGGCAATGTTGATGTGGGCGGCATAATGGGTTCATACTTCGGGCTGTTTTTTTTAGGGGCGGTTTTTGTGGCAGTAGGCATTTTTTGCTCGTCTATTACCTCTAACCAAATTGTGGCGTTTATTA
>DASZPC010000685.1:0-4057 GCA_035550455.1 Chitinophagales bacterium
CTCCAGCACACCACCGGCGGTAATGCCTTTGGGGGTGCCATTCAGTTTTAATGGCACTGAAACCTTTACCGGCCTGTCATCAATCAACTCCTGAAAATCCAGGTGCATCAGGTCGTCTTTTACAGGGTCAAACTGCGAATCCTTCACAATTGCCCTGTAAGTACTATCGCCCACTTTTATTTCAGCCACGCGGAAGCTTGGCGTGTAAATAAGCCTGCGGAACGAAGCCACCGGGGCATAAAAGTTTACGGTTTCTTTGCCGCCGTAAATGTTACAGGGAACGTTACCTGCCCTGCGCAGTGCACGCGTAGCCTTCTTACCTAAATCGGTTCTTGGCGTGCCGTCTATTACTACTGTTTCCATTGTTTGAATAAATGGTTTTATGGTTAAAAAATAAAAAACTCAAAAATCTAAGGTCAAAGAATCTTTCATCTTTCACCTTTCATTCTCCCTACACCGATGGCGTAAGGAATAATGAATTAATGCTTTTATGTTCGTGTGTATTGCGTATGGCCTGTGCAAACAGCTTGGCTACGCTCAATACCTTTATTTTCTTCGATTTCGAGGTAAGCGGCAGCGTGTCTGTTACAATCAACTCGCTTAACTTGCTCTTCTCTATATTCTCATAGGCCTTGCCCGAAAGCACGGCATGGGTACATATAGCCCTTACCGTTTTAGCCCCCTTGCTAAGCAACAAACTGGCGGCATTGCAAAGCGTACCGCCGGTATCAATCATATCGTCAACCAATACCACGTCTTTACCTTCCACATTGCCTATCAAAGTCATTTCCGCCACCTCGTTGGCACGTTTGCGGTACTTATCGCAAATCACCATTTCCGCATTAAAATGCTGGGCATAAATGCGGGCGCGTTTTACGCTGCCTACATCAGGCGAGGCAAAACACAGGTTGCTCCATTTCTGCTTTTGTATATAAGGCAAAAATATAGCCGAGCCATTCAGGTGGTCAACCGGTATATCAAAAAAGCCCTGTATCTGGCCGGCGTGCAGGTCCATCGTCATTACACGGTTGGCTCCGGCGGCGGTTAACAGGTTGGCTACCAGTTTGGCGCCTATGCCTACACGCGGGCGGTCCTTACGGTCCTGCCGGGCATAGCCGTAATAAGGTATCACTGCGGTTATATAATCGGCACTGGCGCGTTTGGCCGCGTCAATCATCATCAGCAGTTCAAGCAGGTTATCGCCGGGGGCATTGGTGTTTTGTATAATAAACACAAACGAACCCCGCACCGACTCCTTAATTTCCGGTTGAAACTCCCCGTCACTAAACTTAAGAACGTCCATTTTCCCCAAGCCTTGCCCGTAATAATCCGATATGTCCTCGGCCAGGTACTTGGTTGAAGTGCCTGTAAAGAGTTTTACGTCGGTGGTTAATAGCATCAGGAATACCTTTTAAAAAGGAGTGCAAAGATAAAAGGTTGAGGCGAAAATAAAAGCGCCGCAACTATTGTGTTACCGGCCATGCAGTAAATAGCTATACCATCACATAAGTTGTTACTTATTTAATTGATAATCAACATTTTATTTGTTTTATTTTTAAACTTTTTTGCATTGGCGCCAATTGCTTTACAGATAATAATTATGGGTTTACAGAGTTAAATATACAGAGGGGGTAATTTATGCCCCATGCACCCTGGGTATTTAATCATTGCATAACTGTAATCAGAAACTTATGCCCGATATATTCCAAACCCTTTTAGGCCTTGGTATTACAGCCGGTTTATCTGACCGGGAGGCCTTTGAAAAGGAGGTAGCATTGCTTTTACAGGATTACCAGTTTGACCCTCCAAAAGCCAAAAAATGGGCAAAGGGGCTCATGGATTACCTTGAAAATGTACGTGATAATATAAATATGCAAACCGCTATAAAGGGGGCAATAAACAAAGGCCCTTTGCCAAAGCAAAAGCAGGTGGAAAAGCTAACAGCCGCTATTGAAGAGCTAACAAAAGAATTGCAACGGCAATCGGGCAAATAGCACAGGGCTTTTTTCTTTAAAAGGCAAGAATATGTTTAAAGTATTTCGCATAAGGCAGTATATCACCCGCGCAATACGCGGAGGGCATATTATTTATACCCTTATAGGTTTTTTAGTGGTAAACTGGCTAAGTGTAAGGCCCTACATGCGTGTGTTTATACCTAAAAAATACAGGCGGAATGGTTCGGTTCTTTCAATGCCCGAAAGGCTAAGGATTGTTATTGAAAAGCTGGGCACCACCTTTGTAAAATTCGGGCAAATACTTGCCGACCGGCCCGATATAGTATCAGAGAAACTGCGTACCGAATTAAAAAAGTTACAATCAATGGCCCGGCCAATCGACCACAATTTGGCTATGCGCTTAATTGAGGAAGAACTGGGCGGGCCTTTGAATAAGTATTTCAACGAAATAGAAAATAAGAAATGTATTGGGGCCGCCTCAATAGGGCAGGTGTATAAAGGCAAACTGAAAAACGGCGAGGAGGTGGTAATTAAAATACAACGGCCCGATATTGAAAGCAAAATTGCGCTTGACCTCGAACTGCTTAAATACCTGGCCCGGCAACTGGTAAAGGAATACCCCGGCTTCAGCACAGTAGATATAGTGGGGTTTGTAGAGGAGTTTGGCGAAACTTTAAAAAGGGAAATGGATTATGTTAACGAGGCCTCGAACGTAAACCGGTTCAACCAAATGTTTAAGGATGTTCCTTACTGCAAAATCCCTAAGGTTTATATGAACTTGTCTACACCCCGCCTTTTGGTAATGGAATACATATCAGGCATTAACCCCGATGATACCAGGCAGTTAGAACAGGAAGGGTACGACCCGCACGAAATAGCCACAAACGGGGTGAACGTAATACTGACCATGATTTTTAAACACGGCTTTTTTCATGCCGACCCACACCCCGGCAATCTGTTTATACTACCGGGCAATAAAATTGCCTTAATTGATTTTGGCATGGTAGGCTCGCTTAAACCGGCGCACATGCAGTTTTTGGCCGATTTTACACTTGGCCTCGCCAATAATGATGCCGCTGTTATTACCGATGCACTATTGGTATTGTGCAACAAAAAGTTTTTTGCCGATAAAGACGACCTCGAATTTTATGTTCACGATATGCTTACCAGGAACAGTTCGTTAAGCTATGAAAGAATAAATTTTTCGCAGATACTGAATGAAAGTATTAAGCTGATAGTTAAATACGAACTGCGCATACCGGCTACTATTTACCTGTTGCTAAAAGCGCTTGCCACAATCGAAAACTTTGGCAGCAAATTATACCCCGATATATCGTTGCCGGCCATTATAAAACCCTATGCCAAAGAACTTGTAATGCAAAAATTTTCGCCATCGGTTATAGTGCATGATATTGTTGATACGGCCAAAGATTATGTTTCGCTGATAAAGGATTTCCCCGCCGAAATGAACGAAATACTTTTTAAGCTGAAACACGGAAAATTAATTCACGAAATACATATAGGCGGGCCCGAGGGTTGGCAGGGTGCGGTACATGGTATTGGTAAAGCGTTGTCGGCAGCGTTGCTGCTGGGGTTTATGTTGCTGGTATCGGCAATAATGAGTATTTGGGGCAAAACACCCTGGGTTGGGAATGTGGTATTTGCTATTTCGTTTTTTATTGCCTTATGGTTGGTTTTACGCTCCTTTATCCGCTCTGGAATATAGCAACCGCTTATTTATCGTTCCTTTTTATGTACATGTTTATGCTGTAAACCTTGTGGGCCACGTTCGTTACTGCCAGGCTTAAGGTAAAGGTATCGCTTACAGCCTGCCATTCTTTTAATTCTTTAAAAAATACAGTAGTGCTGTCATCGCCCTGCTGTTCTAGCCAAACCCATTTTGTAGTGTCCAGGCAGGTGCCTACATAAGCCTTATAATCCTCCACTTTTTTTACTGCTGTCAGCGAGTCAAAATTCAGGTCTGTTTTGGCCACAAAGCGGCTATCCTTATCTACATAAACGGTAGGGAAGCGCTCCAGGTGTATGCCATACCCGGGCACAGGTAAAAGCGGGCTTACCTTTGTCATGGTTGAGTTTAGCGA
>DASZPC010000686.1:0-9719 GCA_035550455.1 Chitinophagales bacterium
TTGACCACACCGCACAAAACCACGGCTACTGGAGCTTTGCCTCTACCAACACCGGTTATACTTATGATATGGAGGTATTTGCAAACGCCTATGCTGAAAATGAAGATGCCAACAGCACCTGGCGCGTAATAAAACATGAAGCCGGTTATGGCGACGACCCTTCATCATCATCCACCGACTGGACTCCGGAAATCGAAACTTCGGTAAATGGTACTGACGATTTGCTTACTTACACCCGCAATGCCGGTTGTTACAGCGGCGCCGGTGTACCCGGTGGTTTATATACAGATTTCTCGCACTTTACCATGGCTATGACCAACAGCAACAATGCCCTGCCGGTTAAATTCCTGTATGTGTATGCCACACCAACCGGTAAGCACCATATTGAAGTTTCGTGGGCTACGGCTGTTGAAATAAACAATGCCGGGTTTGAAGTAACACGCAGTACCGATGCGGTAAACTTTGTTGATGTAGGTTGGGTTGAAGGCCATGGCACCACCACCGAAAAACAAACCTATACTTTTGATGATAAAGTGCCCGATGAAAACGTAACATATTACTACCGCCTGCGCCAAACCGATTACAACCAACAAACACAGCTTTCAAATATTGCACAGGCAAAACTGGTTAACAATACTCAGTCTGGTTTTGCCTTGTATCCTAACCCTACAGCCAGCCAGATTTTCCTTACGTTTGATAGCCCCGGCAATGAAATAAACGTAGTGTTATACGACATGCAGGGGCGCCAGGCGTATCAAAATATATACACCATAGAAGACGCAGGCAGCAGGCAGACTGTTTCGCTCAATGCCTCCTCTTTACTGCCTCCCGGAACATACCTCTTAACCGCCTCTACTAACGGCGCTCAATACAAAGCAAAAGTTGTATTGCAATAGTGTATGTGGAAATCGAGTTGTGCAATAACACATTGGCTTTTCATTATTTCACTAATATTGGCTTAAAGGCATTATTATAAATAAGCTATAACCCTAACTTATATGAAGCTGTTTAATAACCTACCCATGCTGTCTTTCAGCACTGTTTTCAGAAAAATTGTTTTACCGGTACTGGTGTTTTTTCTAACTGGTTCTGCCTTTGCACAAAACAAAGGCAACGAAACTAACCAGCACGGCCACGCCGGAAAAAAAGTTACTTCAAAAGGCTCGGTGGTTACCGACCCAAAAGTGGCTGCCGTGTTAAAAGAAATTGATGAACGGATGGTGCGCGTTGATGGCGGCACTTTTAGCATGGGCTGCCCCACCATGCAGGATAGCGATTGCTATTACTGGGAAAAACCCCGGCATACGGTGGTAATTAGCACCTTGTTTGTAAGCAAGTACGATGTAACCCAAAAAGAATGGAAAACCATTATGGGTTCGTTACCACCCGCTAATACCTGCGATGAATGCCCCGTAATAAATGTTACCTGGCACGATGCTTACATATTTATCAATAAACTGAACCAGTTGAGCGGCAAAAATTACCGACTGCCCACCGAAGCTGAATGGGAATACGCTGCCAAAGGCGGCAATAAAGCCCACGGCTATAAATATGCGGGTGGCGATGTAGCTATGGAAGTGGCCTGGTATGATAGCACCATTTCAAAAACCGAACATCCGGTTGGCGAAAAGAAAGCAAATGAACTTGGTTTGTACGACATGAGCGGCAATGTGTGGCAATGGTGTTCAGATTGGTTTGATGAAAAATATTATTCCAAAAGCCCTTCTAACAACCCGCAGGGGCCCACTGTAGAATTACAGGATAAAGTAGTGCGTGGCGGTTCATGGTGGGGGCCAATGAAAGATTGCCGTATTGCCAACCGCGATAAATTCGGGCCAAATGCCAAAGATGATGATGTTGGTTTCAGGCTTGTCCGCAACTAATTTCAAAAAGCTAAATATTTAAAAGCGCCTGGTATTTACCGGGCGTTTTTATTTTTTACAAATGCCATTTGTATATAACATCAGTTAATGCCTGTCATACCCATAAAGGCAACTTTTTACAAAAGAAACCGTATGTAATAACTGTTGGAATCTGTATTGTTTTTACTCAATAAAATACCAAGACGTGAAGCACAGCGATATTGAAGAGACCAAAAAGTTTCTGAACAAACCCGAAATTTCTGTTTGGATTGATAAATATGACGATGTATTTTCTGATTACGATTCACGGCCCTTTGCCGAGCGTTCGTTATCCGACGATTTTTTACGGGAAGTACGCAAAATGGCCAGCGAAAAATCAAGCGGCGATATCCAGTTAAAGTTCCACATATTAGATGATCAGCGCGACCCGGAATCAGAACAAATTATTATCAATAACCTGAACAAGCATTTCGAGAACATAGCCCAGGCGCTTAAAAGCGAGCAAAGGAACATACTTAACAAAGGGTTTATGCTGCTTGCAGGTGGTACCCTGCTTATCGTATTTTTGGTTTTCCTCAACTCTATGCCCTATAAGTCTGCATTTCTTGCAGGCCTGCATTCCATGCTGGAACCTGTGGGATGGTTTATGAGCTGGACAGGCCTTGACCACGTTTTCCAAAACTCGCGTAAAGCAAAAGCTACTTTACACTACAACTCTATGATGGCTCATGCCTCTATCGAGTTTTCTTCTTTCGGCGAAAAAACCAGTGAAGGGACTGTTGATATAAATACTAAACAGCAAAAAACAGTAATTCCTTTTGATGATTCAAACCTGCGCGTGGCATAAACCCATTGCCGGCGCAGCCATACCTCCTAACCCAAACCGAAAACCATCCTTATGAAATTCAAAAACCTTTTTCGCAACATACGCGAATACGAAAACCTGCACATAGCCCTGTGGCTCATAAAAGATACCTGCTGGGTAATATCTTTCAAAGTGCTTGGCATGCTTATGATAATACCTACGCTTACCGTAGCCATACATTTGGCCTGGCGCTCGCGCAAAAACATAGGCGACCTGTTTCATAACATAGCCGTTTGCCTGTGGATTACTGCTAACGCCACCTGGATGACAGGCGAGTTTTTTTACCACGATAGCCTTCGCCCCTATGCTATGATTTTTTTCAGCATCGGGTTGGTTATAGTAACCGTATATTACACTATTCATTTCTGGAAAAACGCCAAGATTGATGAAACAACGGCGCTTGAAATTCCGAAACTGGTTTAATGTTCAAACGTCATTGCGTCTAATGGTTACTACATGCTCCAAAGCCACGTTAAATCTGCACTTGCGGCACATCAAGGGTAATTTTACATTTACAGGTATGAAAAACCTGGCAACACTTATCATTATCCTATTTTTTACAGGAACAGCATTTTCCCAAAATAAGGGCAATACTACAAGCACCGATAGTGTAATTATGCACAAACATGCCCCGCGCAGGGTAGCCGAAACACAACCCTCTACGTATGAAGTTGTGCAGTCAATAGAGGCAAATATGGTAAGCATACCCGGTGGCAGCTTTACCATGGGCTGTGCCAATGATGATGATACCGATTGCTATTATTGGGAAAAACCCGCCCATGTTGTAACCGTAGGAAATTTCTATATAGGCAAATACCCGGTTACACAGCGCGAATGGGAAGCCATAGTGGGGCCTAATAAATACAGCTACCGCAACTGCCCCGATTGCCCTGTTGAAAATGTAAGCTGGTACGATGCCCAGGTGTTTATAAACAAGCTAAACCAATTAACAGGCAACAATTACAGGCTACCCACCGCAGCCGAATGGGAATATGCGGCAGGTGGTGGCACGCATAGCCATGGCTATAAATATGCCGGCGATAACGACATTAACAAAGTAGCCTGGTACAGCAAAAACAGCGGGCAAAAAACGCAACCTGTAGGCCAAAAAAAGCCTAATGAGCTTGGCTTGTTTGATATGTGCGGCAATGTATGGCAATGGTGTTCTGACTGGTTTAATGATAAATACTATAGTAATAGCCCGGCTAATAACCCCACAGGGGCCACAAGGGCCACCTACCGTTGCTTACGCGGAGGCTCGTGGTGGAGCGAGGCGAAAGATTGCCGGGTGGTTAACCGCGACCGCTACCCACCTGCTGCCCGCGATGATGATGTGGGCTTTAGGCTGGCCCGCGATTGGTAATAAAAAACTGCAAACCCATATATGAAAAGCGAACTTAAAGATGGGGTACTGATAATACCCTTTGAAGGAAGTGTGGTAGGCGCGGTATTGAGCGCCGACCTTGCCGAGCTGTTAAAAACCAATATTGAAGCAGGCAACAACAAGGTAGTTTTTGATATGGCTAACATGAAGTACGTAGATAGTACTGGCCTTGGCATGATGCTGAATGCAGTTTCAAAATTAAAAGCTGCCGGTGGCAAGCTGGTTTTATGCAGCGTGCCCGAGCAAATGACAAAACTGCTTAAAATGACAAAGCTGGAAATGGCTTTCCATCAACAGGCTGATGAAGCCGCCGCTATTGCCTTTTTAAAGGCATAGGCCCAAAAGTTAAAGCCCAAAACCATAGTCGCGTTCAACAAGGCAAATGCGCACCTTATAAGCCTTGTACCAGGTTTCCCTGCCATATTTTTGCGCCAGCAGGTGTTCCGCATTCGCTTTCCAGTGCTTCACCGCATCCAGGTTTTCCCAGTAAGATACGGTAATGCCTAATCCATCCCTTACCGATTCATGGCCCAGGTAGCCGGGCTGCTGCATAGCCAACTGTTCCATCCGCCCACCCATCTCTTCATAACCATTATCGCCTTCATTACGCAGCGAAGTAAAAATTACTGCATAATACGGGGGCACGGGGGTATGGGCTATCATGCAAATAAATTTCCACCTGTAGTCGGTGGTGTTTTACCAAGGTGTTTATAGGCAAGTTCTGTAGCCTCACGCCCACGCGGCGTGCGCTTTATAAACCCTTCCTTTATTAAAAAGGGTTCGTACACTTCTTCAATGGTTCCGGCCTCCTCGCCTACCGCTGTGGCAATGGTGGTAATACCTACGGGGCCGCCTTTAAATTTTTCAATAATGGCAGCTAAAATGCGGTTATCCATTTCATCTAACCCATGTTGGTCAACATTCAGGGCGTTCAGGGCATGGCGGGTAATATCAAGCGTAATAGTGCCATCGCCTTTTACCTGGGCAAAATCGCGCACACGGCGCAGCAGCAAATTGGCTATACGCGGGGTGCCACGGCTGCGGCGGGCTATTTCATAAGCTGCATCGTCGTTAATATCTGCCTTCAAAATTTTTGCCGAGCGTTTAATAATATTCTTCAGCACCCCGGCATCGTAATACTCCATGCGGCAGGTAATGCCAAAGCGTGAGCGCAGGGGCGCAGTAAGCAGTCCCGAACGCGTAGTGGCGCCCACTAGGGTAAAGGGGTTCAGGCTTATTTGCACGGTGCGGGCATTGGGGCCGCTGTCAATCATTATATCAATCTTATAGTCCTCCATCGCGCTATAGAGGTATTCTTCCACCACCGGCGAAAGGCGGTGTATTTCATCAATAAACAGCACGTCGTTCGGCTCAAGGTTGGTAAGCAGCCCTGCCAGGTCGCCGGGCTTTTCAAGCACCGGGCCCGAGGTTATTTTGATATTCACCGCCATTTCATTGGCGATAATATATGACAAGGTGGTTTTACCTAAACCTGGCGGGCCATGCAGCAGCACATGGTCCAGCGCCTCGCTACGCTTACGGGCAGCTTCCATAAACACGTAAAGGTTATCTACAATACCCGGCTGGCCCATAAAATCGTCAATAGCCCTGGGACGCAGGCTGCGTTCAACCTCCAGTTCGCCTGCGCTCAATTCCTCTTTATCGGGGTCCAGGTTTTTGTTCATGGCAGCGCTAAGTTAGGTATTTTTAAAAAGCACAGGCTACTCAGCGGTTCCTCTTTCTGCGCTTAATTTCTTTGTTTATCAGGTCAAGCTCGCGGGTGGTTTGCCCGGCCACCGAGGTATTTTCATCGGCACGGCGCAGCAGGTAAGGTATCACATCTTTTACCGGCCCGTATGGTAGGTATTTAGTGGCGTTAAAACCAAGCTTTGCCAAATTAAAAGTAATCCCATCGCCCATGCCATATAGTTGCGAAAAAATCACCCTGTCATTGCTGTGCCCGATTTTTTTCTTTTCTGCTTGTTCAATGGCCAGTAAGTTGCTCTCCTCGCTCTGCGATGCTATGCAAACGTAAACATCACTAAGGTTATCAAGGCACAAACTAACAGCCGCATCAAAATCCTTATCAACTGCTTTCTTGTTTTTATGTATGGGCGATGGATAGCTCATTTCTTTGGCACGCGCCCGTTCCTTTTCCATATAAGCCCCGCGCACTAACTTGGCCCCCAACAGGTACCCGCCTGCTTTAGCCTTATCAATCTGTTGCTGCAAATAAGCCAGCCTGTCATGGCGGTATAACTGAAAAGTATTGAAAACAATGCACCGTTGCTGGTTATGCTTTGCCATCATTTCTTCCACCATATCGTCCAGGGTGTCCTGTATCCAGCTTTCTTCGGCATCTACATACAATGGCACATCCTGTTTATCGGCAACTGAGCAAATTTTGGCAAACCGCTTTTTTACCTTCTCAAATTCTTTCTTCTCCTCGCCATCCAGCTTCTCGTTTTGCTGTATTTTTTCAAACAGAGCGAACCTGCCATAGCCGGTTAATTTTACACACAGGGCCTTCACCGACCTGTTCTTGCCGGCAAACTCCAGCGCCTCCATATTTTTGGCAAGGGTGGTATCAAAATCCTCATCTGTTTCTTTAAGCTCTACCCCGTAATTAAGCAATACACCAACATGGCTTTCGTCAAGTTTGGCAATGGTGCGCTTGCACTCATCAAATGTTTCGCCACCACAAAACTGGCCGTAAATAGTCCATTTAAAAATGGGCGAAACAGGCAGGTGTAAGCCAAGGGCAAATTGCGCCAGGGCACTACCGGTATTTACCAGGGCATTGTTGGCCATAATACTAAAAAGCGCCTGTGCTTTGTACAGTTCGGTATTGCTTTTAGCGGCAAAAGCAACTTCGGTGTTCTCAAAAATATCGGGCGATATTTTCATGTTTGGTTTAAACGGGGCGAAATTGAAAAATTCCGTTAATAAAACAATTAATGGCAGTTTTTGTGCTACGGCCCATATTTAGCGCGAATTGCTATTTTTAAACCAAAACATTTTAGAAATAGTGATGGACTTTGTGTGGCTAATTATAGGTGCGGCAGCCGGGGGGGCTATTGCATTTTTGTACCTGAAAAGCAAAACCGGGGCCGAAGCCAGTGCTGCCGGTGAAAAAGCAAGGCTGCTGGAAGCAAATGTTAACGAGCTGAAAAATGAACTGAAACTGGCCGCTGAAAACGGCGAGGGCCGGTTGCGCGAGGAAAGGCAGAAATCGGAGCAGTTAAATACGGCTTTGGCATCGGCTAAAACCGAAAATGAAGGCTTTAAACAAAAACTGGCCGAACAGCGGGCTGAACTGGAGCAGTTAAACCAAAAATTTAGTAAGGAGTTTGAGAACCTGGCTAACCGGATTTTGGAGGAAAAGAGCCAAAAGTTTACCGAACAAAACCGCAGCAACCTGGATATAATCCTTAACCCGTTAAAGGAACGGCTAAAGGAGTTTGAGCAGAAGGTTGACCAAAGCTACAAAGCAGAATCGGCTGAGCGGATAACCCTGAAAGCCGAAATTAAACACCTGGTTGAGTTGAATAAGCAAATAAGCGAGGAGGCTAACAACCTGGCTAACGCTTTAAAAGGCGATAACAAGCAACAGGGTAACTGGGGCGAATTGGTTTTAGAAAAAATACTGGAGCGTTCGGGCCTGAAAGAGGGCGAGGAATACAAAACACAGATTACCACTACCAATGCCGAAGGCGACAAGATAAGGCCCGATGTGGTTATATTTTTACCGGATGATAAGCATGTTATTGTTGATTCGAAGGTGTCGTTGGTGGCATACAATGCCTGTGTAAACGCCACTACCGAGGAAGACCGCCTTAAATACCTGAAGGCCCATGTTGAATCGCTTCGTAACCATGTAAAATTGCTGAGCGATAAAAATTACCAAACCGCCGCTGGGTTCGAGTCGCCCGATTTTGTACTGTTGTTTGTACCTATCGAATCTTCATTCAGCCTGGCCGTGCAGGGCGATGAAGATCTATTCAATTTTGCGTGGGACCGAAAGATAGTAATCGTTAGCCCTTCAACCCTGCTGGCTACCTTGCGTACTATTGCCTCTATTTGGAAACAGGAAAGGCAAACCCGAAACGCTTTACAAATAGCCGACGAAGGGGGAAAGTTGTACGATAAGTTTGTTACCTTTTACGAAGACCTGAAAGATGTGGGCGATAAAATGGATCGTGCCAAGCTAAGCTATGTTGATGCCATGAAAAAACTGTACGAAGGCAGCGGCAACCTTGTAAAACGGGCCGAAAAAATGAAAGAACTGGGGGCTAAAACCACCAAGCAGCTACCGCAAAACCTTATTGACCGGGCTGAAGAATAAGCAAGCATGTTTTCACTAATAATATACATACTTACCGTTGCTGTGGGCTTTATGATGGGCTTTGTTTATACCCAAAGCACTACTTCGGCGGGTTTTTTAAAACCCAACCCGCAAAGAACCTTAAAGCTATTCCTTTGGTTTTTTGCCGCTTCAGTAGCCATTACATTTACCCTCTCGTTTTTTGCCACCTACGAGTTACATGCCGGTAACGCCGTGCTTGATAGTTCCATGAAGTTTCATAACCTTAAATCCATTATGCTGTTTGTGGTAAATATTTCGCTTTTTGCCCTGGTGGTAATAGCCAATGCCTATTCACTGGCACGCAAAAAACTGGCTATAATACCCTATTTACTCATAGCCGCTTTTTACTGCCTTTTTATTTTAAAGGATGCCTACTACATGTCAGACTACTTTATTCTATGGGAAAAATCGTTAAAACTATTCAAAGGCGAACTTCCCGATTTTCATAGCACCGGCTGGATGAAATGCTGGCTGGGCGCTTCGGTTATCTTATTCAATGCCCTAATGGTATGGTGGGGCATGAGGCAGAAACAAACCAGCCAACCCTAAATTTGCCCCTGCCTCCTTAAGGGCGTTTTTAAACGCCGCCCACAACATTAAACCACCCCAAAAGTTTACCTACTTAACAACAATTGTAGTGCATTAAGGCACTGTTAATTAGGATTATTTCCCTTAACTTTGCAGTCCCTTTTATGAGCGATGCCATTAAACATGAGTGCGGTATAGCACTTATACGCCTGCTTAAACCCCTGGATTTTTATGTAGAGAAATACCGCACGGTGGCATACGGCCTTAACAAGCTATACCTGCTTATGGAAAAGCAGCATAACAGGGGCCAGGACGGGGCGGGGGCAGCCGTTATTAAGCTGGATCCACACCCAGGCAGCCACTTTATAAACCGGGTAAGAAGTATCAAAAACCAACCTATAGTTGATGTTTTTGACCAGATATTTTCCACCTTTCCTAAAGAGCGTAAACCGCTGGAAAACCCGGTTGCCGAAGCCGACTGGTTTAAACAAAACAACCCGTTTGTAGGCGAATTACTTCTTGGCCACTTGCGCTATGGCACTTATGGCCGTAACACCGATAGCTATTGCCACCCGTTTATACGCGAAAACAACTGGATGACACGCAACCTGGTACTGGCGGGTAATTTTAATATGACCAACGTAGATGACCAGTTTGATTTATTGATTGAATTAGGCCAACACCCACGCGAACGCAGCGATACCATTACCGTAA
>DASZPC010000687.1:0-1847 GCA_035550455.1 Chitinophagales bacterium
TAACCGGTGTGGGCGAAATAAATACCGATATGCGTTTTGATGTTTACCCCAACCCGAATAATGGCAACCTGAATGTAGATGTGGCATTACCCGGCATACAGGATATTGCTATTGAAATTTATAACGAACTGGGCCAGCGGTTGCTTACAAAAAGCGAAAGCCGTTTTTATTCGGGTACTTTACAATTTAACCTGAGTACTTATGCACCGGGTTTATACTTTGTAAAACTAACCGGTAAGGACCATAGCGTTGCCCGCAAAATTATATTACAAAAATAGGCACATATTTTCTGTTGTAACTGAGTTTTTCTTTCATTGTTTTTTAGCTTTGGGCGTTTATTGGGTTTGTTTTCACTTTAACTGATAAAAGCAAGCTTAGCCCATGGCCGAAATCAGCGAACTCATTGATAATTACATTACCACCGGAGGGGGGCTAGATACCTTATCAGCCACTTTGGAGGAAATGAAGTACGATGAGGTGCTGGAACTGCTCGAAAATTCTCCCGAAGAGCACCAGGTAATCATCTTCGATTTACTGGATGAATATATTGCCAACAAATGTTTTAAGGTGTTGCCCGAAAGGGCCCAGCAGATGCTGGTAAAAAACATGAACCATAAAAAGGCTGCCCGCCTTTTAAACAGTCTGCCCGATGATGACCTTATGGCTTTTATTGAAGGCTTGCCCAGCAGGGTGGTAAATGAATGGCTGAAACTGCTTAGCGATGAAAACCGCAAAAATGTTTTGGTGCTGCTGGGCTACCCTGAAAATTCGGTAGGGCGGTTAATGACCCCGCATTACGTGGCTGTAAAAAAGGACTGGACTGTTGCGCAGGTATTGGAGTATATAAGGCAAAAAGGCCAAAACTCGGAAACGGTTGACGTAATTTACGTGGTGGAAGGAGGGGTGCTGATAGATGATATACGGTTGCGCGAATTTTTATTTGTTGACCCTACTACAAAAGTAAGTGAGGTAATGGACCACCGGTTTATATCGCTTGATGTTTCTGAACAGGAAACAGAGGCGATTAATGTATTCCGCAAAAACAACCGCTTTGCCTTGCCAGTGGTTGATGCAAGGGGCATACTGCTTGGTATAGTAACTATGGACGACGTGCTGCGTTTGGTGGAGGCAGAAGATACCGCCGATATCCAACAGATAGGTGGTTCCGATGCCCTTGATGAGCCATATAATACCATTTCGTTTTTCAGCCTTATAAAAAAGCGCGCCGGTTGGCTTGTTATCCTGTTTTTTGGCGAAATGCTCACCGCTTGGGCAATGGGGTATTTTCAGGATGAAATCAGTAAGGCGGTAGTGCTTGCGCTTTTTATCCCTCTTATTATTTCAAGCGGTGGTAACTCGGGTTCGCAGGCTTCCTCCATCATTATCCGGGCTATGGCGCTTGGCGAAATAACCTTTGCCGACTGGTGGCGTGTTATGAGCAAGGAATTACTTTCGGGTTTTATACTTGGCACTATATTAGGCTCCATCGGTTTTTTGCGCATATTTATTTGGCAAAATGCGCATATATATAACTATGGCGAGCATTGGCTGTTGCTCAGTTTCACCATTTTCTTTTCATTAATTGGGGTGGTAATGTGGGGTACGTTTTCTGGCTCTATGCTGCCACTGGTTTTAAAGCGGGTGGGCGCTGACCCTGCAGCCTCCTCGGCGCCTTTTGTTGCCACGCTGGTAGATGTAACCGGGTTAATCATCTATTTCTCCGTAGCCTTTATTATCCTCAGGGGCACTTTGTTGTAAACTTATCCAGCGAGGTAGCCATTCTTTGCCTGAAATTGGGGAAATCTTTTTTCCAGCTCCACACTGCCTCTGCCAGTGCGGCCAGGCGC
>DASZPC010000688.1:0-4879 GCA_035550455.1 Chitinophagales bacterium
AGTATAAGTATAGGGGGGTTTTTTAGTACGGCACGGGCTATGGTAAGGCGCTGGCGTTCGCCGCCACTCATTTTGCTGCCACGGTCGCCAATGTAGGTGTCATAGCCCTTTTCCATTTGCGAAATAAAATCGTGCGCGTTGGCTATGCGGGCGGCTTCAATTACCTCCTCGCGGGTGGCATGTATATTACCAAAAGCAATGTTGTTAAACACCGTATCGTTAAATAAAATCGACTCCTGCGATACCATGCCAAACAAGCGGCGCAAATCGTGCAGTTTATAATCGCGTATATCGTTGCTGTCAATAAGTATGCTGCCTGCACTTACATCGTAAAAGCGGGGCAGCAAATCCACTAATGTTGTTTTACCCGCACCCGATTGCCCTACCAGCGCTATGGCCTTGCCCTTGCTTATTTTAAGGTTAAAATCATCAATAATTTTCTTGTCGTCGTAGTTATGATAGGCAAAGTTTACATGGCGGTACTCAATCTCATTTTTAAATTCGGTAATGGGCAGGGCCTCTTTCTTCTCGGTAATACTCACCGGGGCATCCAGCACCGTAAAAATACGCTGCGCCGATGCCAGCCCTTTCCGGATGTTGTAATAGGCATTCGAAAAATTCTTGGCCGGGGCTATCAGTTGCGAAAACAGCGCCATAAAATGTATAAACGTAGGCGCTTTAAAACCCTGGTTAGATAGCACCAAATTGCCCCCGTACCACAGCACGGTGCAAACCACACATATAGCTAAAAACTCGGTTAGCGGCGACGAAAGTTCCCGGCGCGTGGTAATGTTGCGGCTCTTTTTAAAATGCCGGGCATTTAATTCATCAAACTTTTGCGCCTGGTATTTTTCGGCGCTAAAGGCATGTATAATGCGCAGCCCGCTTATGGTTTCATCCAGCATGGCGTACAACTCGCCTGCCAGCACTTGCGTTTCGCCCGATTCGCGCTTCAAGCTTTTGCCCACCCGCCCTATAATAAAAACGGTTATCAGCAGCATTAAAAACACAAAGCCGGTAAGCGAAGGGCTAAGCATCAGCATCCACACCAAAAAAACCAAAATGGTAAGCGGCTCGCGTACCGATATTTCAATAAAGCTCATAATGCTTATCTCCACTTCTTTCACATCATCGGTGGTGCGGGCAATCAGGTCGCCTTTTTTCTCTTTGCTGTAGTACGAAAGCGGCAGCGAAAGTATTTTCTGGTAAAGTTCGTTGCGAAGGTCGCGTACCACACCACTGCGTATGGGCGAAAGCACATACAGTGCCATGTACCTGAAAAGGTTTTTAAGCAGGAATATAACCGCCACCAGCCCGCAAATCCAGGCCAGCGTTTCCGAAGGGCCGTATTGGTTAATTAGTATAGTCAGGTAATACTTAAGGCTATCCAGAAAAAAATCGGCCGTAAAGCTGAAAGCCGGTTTTACATAAACCGGGTCGCTTTCTTTAAACAATACCTGTAGGAACGGAATAAGCATTACCAGCGAGAAAAGCGAGAACAGGATGGTAAGTACATTGAAAAAAATGTTCAGCGCGGCATAAGTAAAATACTTACGGATGTAACTAAGTATGCGCCAAAGGTTTTTCATTGCCCGGCAAATATAATTTTATAGCTAACAACCATTGTTTTTTGGCCTCATAGCCCCTTATTATAACACGAATTTCCGCCTTAACGCTTTTACACTTCATTAATTATTACTTTTGGGCGAATAATTTTTGTGATATGGATTCGCGCAGGCAATTGAAAATAGCATCGTTGATTAAGGAAGAGTTTACTTCCATTTTAAATAAAGAAGGAAAATCTATCTACGGAACCGCCTTTGTAACCGTTACCAATGTAACCGTTACTTCCGACCTCACCCTGGCCCGGTTTTACCTCAGTATTTACAACACCGAATCGCCCGATGCGGTTATTGAACGTTTTAATGAACGCAAATACGAGTTGAAAAGGCATTTAGCCAATGCCCTGCGCCACCACCTGCGCCGCATACCCGAAATTGAATTTTTTAAAGATGATACGCTCGACTATGTATCGCATATCGAAGAAGTGTTTAAAAAGATAAGCGGTGAAAACGAGGCGCTGCAGGAAGAAAAAAACAGGAAAAAACCTGCCATTAAAAAAACAAAAACAGTGGCACGCAAAGCGGCTTCAAAAAAGCCGGGTAAATAGCCGTTTATACCAACATGCTGGCATATAAATTTGCTTTCAGGTACATCTTCTCAAAAAAATCAACCAACGCCATTAATATTATTGCGCGCGTAAGCATGGTTGGCATGGCGGTGGGGGCTTTTGCCCTTATTGTGGTGCTTTCGGTTTTCAATGGTTTTGAAGGCCTGGTGGTTTCCTTATACGATTCTTTTTACCCCGATGTGGAGGTAAGCGCAGCTGTTGGCAAAAACTTTGAAGATAACCCGGCCCTGCTTAAAAAAATCGAAGCCGTAAATGGCGTTACAGCGGTATCGCGGGTGTTAGAGGAGAACGCCTATTTTGAATACGGCAACCATGCCCAACTGGGCGCTGTTAAAGGCGTCGATTCGCATTATAACCAGGTTACCACTGTAAACCGTTTTGTGCGGCAGGGCAGTTTTTTGCTCAAAGATTCTTCTTTTCAATATGCTGTTATTGGCGCTAACATAGGGCTGGCGCTCAATGTAAATATCGACCGGTCCATCGAGCCGCTTAAAATAACCGTGCCACGCCGCGGGGTTAAAAGCGCCTTTTTGCCCGAAGATGAATTCAACAGTATGCCGGTGGTGCCATCGGGCATTTTCTCCATCCAGCAGGAGTTCGACTCTAAATACGTATTTGTCTCGCTCGATTTTGCCCGCCGCTTGCTCGATCTCGATAACCGCGTTTCGGGCTACGAAATACAACTTAAGCCCGGCGCCAACCTCAATAAAACAAAACAGATAATTGCCGCCATAGCCGGTAAAGATTTTAAAGTAAAAACCCGCTACGAACAAAAAGCCGAAACTTACCGCGTAATGCTTATCGAGCGCTGGGTTACCACAGCCATACTCGGTTTTATTATTCTTATCATTTCATTCAACATTATCGGTTCGCTTTCTATGCTCGTGCTCGAAAAATCGCGCGATATCTCCATCCTTAAAGCAATGGGGGCCGATACTAAACTTATAAGCCGCATTTACCTGCTTAATGGCATGTTGGCCTCGGTTATTGGGGCTGGTATTGGCATGTCAGCAGGTTATGCCCTGTGCCTGCTGCAAATCAAATTCCATTTTTTAAAACTAAGCAGCGGTGGCGATTCCAGCTTTGTAATTGATTACTACCCCGTGCAGCTAAAACTGGCCGATTTTTTGGTAACAATTACCATCATCATTTCCGTAAGCCTGCTGGCAGCATATTTCCCCGCCCGCCGAGCCGGCCAAAGCCAAATGAATTTTAAATAGCATTTATTGCTTTACAAACTTTTTTATTACCCGCCCTTTTTCATCCTGCATAGTAAGGAAATACATACCCTTTGGCAGGGCTGATACATCCATACTAAAATACTGTTGGGTAACGGCTGTGGGTGGGGTTACCGCGCGGCCATCAATACCATAAATTTGGTAAGTAGTATGGCTGCTTAAATTGTTTAACGTGCAGTTAAGCTGGCTGGTGGCGGGGTTGGGGTAAAGAGAGACATCAATACCACTAATGCGATTTATTGAAGTATAATACTTGCAATTATTCGGATTTACTGAATCGCATAAGGGTAAGGTATGAATATCAGGCAGGCTGGTAGTTACATTCCCATAATCAGGCACGCAGGTTATGCCGGTATTATCAAATATTAAGTTGGTGATAGTTTTGATATACGGAAAACAGAGAAGGTTGTAATTGTAAAAGCAAGCTAAAAGACCTAGTGAATCAGGTAATTCAGGTAGTTCTGACAGATTGTTGTCGTCACAATCTAGCTGGGTAAGATGTGAGGGGAGTGCAGGTAGGGACTGTAATTGGTTCATACCACATGCCAACTTCTGTAATGTGGATGGGAGAGACGGCAGGATGGTCAACTGATTGTTAACACAAATTAGAATCAACAAGGAATCAGGAAGTTCAGGCAATTGAGTGAGAAAATTTTGCGTACAATACAACACCTTTATTTTGGCAGGCAATACAGGCAAAAAGGATAATGAATCGTTCCTACAATCCAGAGTATCCAGATTTTTAAAATATTGTATACCTGTAATGTCGCGGATATTATAATGATAAGGATGAACACAGGTAATATTGCCAGCCGATAATACTTTTGGGCAGGTGGTATCCAGTAAATCGCCATTAAAGCATTGGGCATAACCATTGTTTTTTAACCAGCGCGTAAAACTTGTATCGGGCAAGGCCACATACTGGGCCTTAGCATATAAGCCAGCGGAGGTTAGCAATATCAATATCCAAGAACGAAACATAGCTTACAGTTTAATGAATTTTAAAACCTTGCTTTCACATGTTGTTTGCATTGTTACAAAGTACACACCCGCATTTAATTGCGCAGTTTTCACCACAAATTTTCTTCTATCCTTTAATACTCCGGTAAATATAGTATTCAATTTATCGCCTTCGGCATTATACATTGAAATATTTACAATTCCCTGACAATAAGGTTTCTCCATCCACGCTATAGTTGTGGCGCAGCAGCCTGCCAGGCTAAAAGCGGTTGCCACCTACAGGTTATTTTATCATAGCAGGTTCTGTAATCTAAGTCCTGCCTTGGGCAACAATTCGTTATTATACTAAATCCTTTTCAATCTGCTTCCCCTCCAAATCCCTCAGGGCTAATTTTTTCGCCCGGCTTTTCTCATTACGTTTATCTTCACGCAAAAATCATTCTGCATGTCTTTTCAAAACAAAGTAGTATGGATAACCGGGGCCTCCTCA
>DASZPC010000689.1:0-2961 GCA_035550455.1 Chitinophagales bacterium
ACACCATGAAAAAGCTAAAATATAACCGTATAGGCGGCCCCAAAAACACCACCGGCGATTACCTGCAAACGCTTAACGATGAAGATTTGCGCGATGTATATACTTCTTCCTTTCAACTGGGTATTAAAATGCCCGATTTGCTAAGGAAAATGCGCGATGAGCTTCAGAAAAGAAATATGGAGGCCCAACTGGCATTGTTTTAAACCTTTTTGCTGCTTCGTTTTTTTGTAATCCGTGGTTAGGAACTATGGATATAGCTCCGGGCAAGGATGTGTGCCCGGGGCTTTTTTGATTTTTAAAGGCTACAACCTTTTTGCACACCGGTTGTTATACAATCTGTTTACCTTAGCTTCGTCTTTACTTTAGTTTACAGCGTTTTTATTGCATCATGAAAATAGGTATAGTTTGTTACCCCACCTACGGCGGAAGCGGCGTGATAGCCACTGAGCTGGGCAAGGCCCTTGCCAAAAAAGGCCACCAGGTGCATTTTATTACCTACGAAACACCGGTGCGGCTTGATTTTTTCCACGAGAATATTTTTTACCACGAGGTATCGGGGTTTGATTATCCATTATTTCAGCACCAGCCTTATGAAAGTGCCCTGGCCAGTAAAATAGTAGATGTGGCCCGGTACGAGCTGCTGGATATATTACATGTGCATTACGCCATTCCACACGCCTCATCGGCCCTGTTAGCACAATCTATATTAAGGGAATCGGGGTATAAACTGCCCTTTGTTACCACCCTGCATGGCACCGATATAACCCTTATTGGCAAAGACCCCGGCTATAAACCGGTGGTGGAATATTCCATTAACCACTCTAACGGCATTACCTCGGTTTCAAAAAGCCTGCGCGATGAAACCTACCAGCATTTCCGCATTAACCGCGAAATAGAAGTAATACCCAACTTTATTGATTTTTCACGTTTCCGTAAAACCAATAAAGACCATTTTAAAAAAGCCATTGCCCCCAACGGCGAAAAAATACTGATACACGTTTCGAACTTCCGTAAAGTTAAGCGCGTGGAAGATGTGCTGCGTATGTTTGATTTGGTGATTAAGAAAATCCCCTCTAAACTGTTTTTGGTAGGCGATGGCCCCGAACGGATGAACACCGAACTGGTTTGCCGCCAGTTGGGCAACTGCGATAGTATCCGTTTTTTGGGTAAACAGGATGCAGTGGAGGATTTACTGGCCGTATCTGATTTGTTTGTGTTGCCATCGGAAACCGAAAGCTTTGGTTTGGCGGCGCTGGAAGCAATGGCAGTGGAGGTGCCGGTTATTTCGTCAAACGCCGGTGGCATACCCGAAATAAACATACATGGCAAAACCGGTTTTATGAGCAATGTGGGCGATTTTGAAGATATGGCCCGCAACGCCATTTATATACTGGAAGACGACGCACGCCTGAAGGAATTTAAAAAGAATGCCTTTGCCCAGGCCAAAACCTTTGATATTGATAATATACTGCCCCTGTACGAAGCCTATTACGAGCAGGTTAAGCGTAGCGCTTCCATTACCGAACCGGTAGGGTAGCCAGAGCCTTAGTACTAACCTTTATTTTTATAATTTCATCCGCAAATAATTGGATTCAACGCCTTATGCGTTAATTTGCTGATATGCCTTTTATAAAACGGACCTTTCCCCTTCTTTTCGGCATTTTTTTAATGTCGGTGTTAGTACGCATACCGCAACTTAACAGGCCTTTATCGCGCCACCACGAGTTTTGCACAGCTATTTCGCTGCGCGTAATGCAAATTTGGTACGATAACGGTATAGCCAACTATGGCTACAACCCGGTAATGACTTACAACACCCCCGCCGATAAGTTCATTAACAACAATGCCAATGCTTCGGGCAAAATGATAGATAAGGAGGGCAACTATTATTATGTGTCGCACCCGCCGTTTGCTTATTATTTACCATTTGCCATTTTTAAAATACTGCACATACGGCCCGATGTGCTGCCCCTCCAAATTTTTAACCTGCTGCTCAACTTAATAAGCGCCCTGTTTGTGTACTTTACCGTTTGCCTGCTTAGCTTTAACCGGGCGCGCAGCCTGCCTTACCGCCCTGCTATTGTGGCTTATGTAGTATATCTTTTTTTACCGGTTACCCTATGGTTCCAGGGTAATGTGTACATGAGCGATATGGTGGTACACACCCTGTTTATTATCGGTGTTTACACGGCGTTAAAAATGATTATCCGGCAAAAATTCTATTCGCCCAAGTACATCTTTTTTTATGTAACCTGTTTGGGCCTTATGATTTATACTTCGTGGCTGGGCTTGTTTTTCGCCTTTGGGGTTTTGGTGTATTCACTCCTCCATGTGCGCGATATTAAAGGGTTCCGTGTTTTGTTGTGGTCAACGGTTATTGTAACGCTGGTAATGCTCCGGTTAATGGTATATCAGTACTCTCAAATAAACGGCGCCTTCGCTTACCTCGATGAAATGATTAACCGCTATATTATCCGCGGCAGCCTGGAAGGCGCCAACCAGGGGTTATTCCATTTTATGTTTTCGTACTTATGGCTTATTAAAACCCTGCTGTATAATTACTTCATTCATTACGTGGTTATATATATTGGCCTGCTGTGGTTTGTATGGCTGGCCGTATCGCGCAAAAAACTAAAAATCATTTTCAGCGAAAACGGCTACCGGTTTATCTGGTTATCGGTATTACCGGTGGTGCTGCTGCACGTAATTTTCCTCAACTACTCGGTACAAGATTTTACCGTGCTGTATGCTTCCCTGTTTTTCAGTGTGCTGATTGGCATTTTGTACGATAAAATAAAAAAATCAGGCTCTGTATCTACCAATAAAATACGCCTTGGTTTAGGTATTGTGGTAGTGCTGCTGGTATTACAATTTGAAATAATGAACCCGCCATTTAAAGATTACAGCAGTATGCAACAAACAGGGTATTTTTACGGTTCAAAGGCTGCGAAAGACGAAGTG
>DASZPC010000690.1:0-8017 GCA_035550455.1 Chitinophagales bacterium
GTGCCAATAAAGCAGGGTTGCCCCCGGCTTTTACAATATTTACCGCCGTTTGCTCTACCACTTCGCCCAGTTTAAGGCTTTTATCAAATATAGCAGCATTCCGTTTTATCCTTGCCTCCTCGGTGGCCTGGTCGTGCTGCATTTTTAATTGCCGCTGCTGGTATTGGCGGTCAATCATTTCTTTTTGTTGCGCCGTACGTCCCACCTGGTTTAACTCATTGCTATGCCAGTTATCTAAATGCTCCTTGGCTATGTCAAAGTATGTTTTCAGCCGGTCAAGGTCCTTTTGAAATATAGAATCGCCAATGCTGGTTAAACTGCCTGATATTTTTTTTAAAGCATTATCAGCAATCGCTACTGCCTGGTCAAATTTTTTGGAAAAACTATCCACCCAATCGCTAATGCTCATGGTATTCGGGTCCTCAAAGTATTTTTTAATCAGTTCTTGGGTGGAAAACCCTGTTTTTTTCGATAATTCTTTCAGTTTGTCAAGTTCTTCTTTAAAATGGGTATCATCAATAGTTGGTGTTACCCTTAACTGAAGGTCGGGTTGCGGCCCAGCTGCTTCCTGAAAGTATTTTAACCGCGCCCCTAATTGCGTGGCAATTTCTTCTTTGCTCATGCCATTGAAAAACAGGAAGTTTACAAAGTCGCTGTCTGATATAGCCTTGTTTTTCATGGTTGCCTTTATCCATTCATCCTGAAGGTTCTTTTGATGCTCCTGTTGTTCTTTGAAGATATTCTGCGCATTTTTAATATCTTCCATAAATTGTTTCATGCTATCTGCAAAATTCTTCTTCTCCATAGCAAAGATGCCCTGTGCTGTTTCAATGTCGTAATTGCGCAATATCCTTTTTCGTTCGTTGGCATCCTTAATCACATCCAGCTCCTTATCCAGTTGCTCCCTTACCTGGTTCCTGTGTTCTTTATAAAGCGCCAGTTCCTGCTCAAAACCGGTAGACGTGATTTTTATTACACGCTCTACATTTTCCTGCCTCAACTTTGCCGCTTCATTATCCCTTTGCAGGTTAATAATATTGGTGGTGTTTTCAAGTTCCTCAATCTTTTTGTTGAGTTCCACTACTTTTTTTAAGGACTCATCGCTGGCAGATATAAATTGGTAAAAGCCAAGGGCGGAGGCTACCCTGTTTTTAAACCCCGAGAAAACCTCTTCATTGGCATTCTCCAACTGCTTTTTCGTTTTTTCAAGGTTATTTTCAGCCTGCTGTATCTGAATATCAAAGGTTTGGAGGCCGAGGGTTTCATATATTTTTTTCTGCGCCTCCAGTTTATCGTTCATACGGTCGTAAGCAGCATTAATGCGCTCTATTTCATCCTCATGGTCTTTTTCCTTGCCTATGTAACTACTAAGGGCATAAATAGCGCCACCGATGGCGGCCACTGCAATAGCTATACCGCCAGTAGCGGCTGCCCATGCAGTAATGCTTTCTTCAGCCAGTAATTTTTCAAGGGCAATACCCGCCGTAGTTTTGATATTTTTCAGCTCTACCATCAAGGCCGACTCTTTCTGTAAAGCCGTGCCTATTTCTGTAAGGCCATTAATAATCGCCATAGCCCCCATTAATTTTTGAAGGCTTTTTTCAAGTTCCTCATTTTTATCTCCAAGCAATGCACTGGCACCTATTTGTAACTCGTATAAAGAGGTAATCGCTTTCATGCCTTCAGCAGCGGCCCGCAGTTTACGCAATTCGGCTGCATTGTTCGCCACCTCTTCACGGGTTTGGTGCATGGCATGTTGCAGCTTGGCGGTTTCGGCGGTTAAGGTGCGGTATTCATTCGTATTTTCCTTGCCCGCCTCCTTCATTTGGATAAGGGTATTGATATTCTGCCTTAACTGCGTGCGTAGCGATATATGCTTTTCCTGTAATTTACTGGCTGCCTCTGCCTGGTTATTAAGGCTTTGGGTGGCATCATCTATCTGTTTGGTGGCAAAAGCCTGTTTAATTTCCGTACCAACAGCTTTTATAGCCTGTTGCGAATCAGTAGCGCCTGCCTTCAGGGAGCCGTTAAACTCTGCCAGTTTTTGTTTGGCATCGCTCATATCCAACATATATTTTACCACTACGCCTTCGGTGTCCATTGGTCGCGTTTTTTGTTAAGGGTGTTTAAATATTCGAGCATATCGAGGTAATCCATTACCGTTATTTTTTTCAGCTTTGGCATATCGGCTATGTTTTCGCCGCTTATACCTAATAATGATTGCCTGAACGACTCCCTGTAATCCTGAATCTTTACTTTGAAATAGAAAGCCGTCCAAGCAGGTCGTTGAACATCTTTATCTGCTGTTGTTGATTCTTCAAAAATTGATTCCAGCTTTGAGGCGTAAAACTTGCTGAAGGAATATACCGGCTCAAGCCGGCCGAAACGAAAAAATCGTATAGCACATCTTTTTTGTCCTCGTTAAATTGGATAAACTTTTCGCGGTGCAAGTCTTTATTGTAGCTGGTGGGTTCTTCATCTTCGCGTATATAAAGCAGGGCGGCCACCTCCATCAATAATACCGGGTCAAGCAATACGGTACGGCGCTCTTCCAGCGCCCCAAGCATGTGTCCTATATCGGCAATAGCCGTTTTGGAACCGCTTGACACTATGGATTTGCAATGCGCAATCCACTCGTCCAAATCTGGCCCCTTTATGCGGCTTTCAATTTCAAGCTGCAAAATGGTTAGCTGCTCCAGCAGCGCCAATGGCATATTTTTTAAATCATTGAACCGGTAATACTTTTTACCCTTGCTATCCACAAAGGCAAACTCCAGGTATTCGCGGTAGGTTTTGCTTTGGTGGGCATATACATAATCATTAATGGCTTTTTTAAAGCCGATAAAAGCAAGAAAACGAATGAATAGCTTACTCATACATCTGGTAAATTATTGTGTTGGTGGCGCTGGCGCAAATACAAGCTACAGGCACATACCATAGCATGTACCAACCCGGCGAAAGCACCAAAAATGAAATAGCTATCCCCCATACAGAAGCCATGCACTTAATACAGCCCAGCAGCGGCTTGTAAGCAAAAGTGAACCAATAATATTTGAGGGCTAACAATTCGAGGCGATACGATACAAAACCAAATATCATGCCCGGGCGCGTAATTATGTATAGCCCATTGCAAAAAAGCGATATGATTACAATTAAGGTTATCATACTATGCTTATTTTAAAATTAACCGGCTCAAAGCCCTCTATATCCTTAAATTCCACTGTTATTGCCGTTGTATCGGTATCGTCTATCGTGATAGATTTCGCCTCCTGTGTTTCGTCATCGGCCTCCGTAATGGTAATGGTATATGGCGTATCTACCCGCAAGTCAGGGGCAGGGTTTTCGAGGGTTATTACCCCTTCACTATCCGTAGTTACCGGGTAAGCATCTGCCCGTCCTGTTGCGCTGGTAAACACTACCAATATATCCTTGTTGGCTTCATAAGTGCCAATAATCAGGTTTTCGGCGCTTACAGGGATGGGATTAGCCCAATAGATGGTGCAGCTCATGGCAAAAGTTTCAGCGAAAATAGACAAAATCTTAATTTAATCGCAATTATGTATATTTTTGAACAAACGATATACGTATGAGTTACCAAGCTGCCTGTAATACGCCCTCAGATATTAACCAGCATTTGCCTTTGCTGAAAGAATTTGCCTCCCATTGCAGCCATATTACTGAGTTCGGTGTACGCACCGTTGTATCCACATGGGCATTGATGGCGGCACACCCCAAAACCTACCGGGGCTATGACTTAACAGCGCATCATAACATGAAAGCAGCGGAGGCTTATGCCCATGCGAATAATATTGATTGTGCATTTGTTATCGAATCAACATTGAAGGCAAATATTGAGCCTACCGATTTTTTGTTTATTGATACCCTTCACCGGTATGAACAATTAAGCGCTGAATTAAAACGCCATGCCCATGCCGTGAATAAATACATCGGCTTTCACGATGTAAGCACCTTTGGTTATTGGGACGAACGCCCCGGGCAGCGTTTACAGCCTCAAAGGGCTATGCCCGGCACTAAAGAGGGGCTATTGCCTGCCATATTTGAATTTATGCAGGCTAACCCGCAATGGAAGGTAGCGCATTTCAATTATGTGAATAATGGATTATTGATACTTGAAAAGCTATGATTTACTATTCTATACCCTACAATAGCGAAAAGAACCTTGGACAGTATTACAATGGCTTTATGCAACTATTGCCGGATAATAACGATTTCGCCTGCTTTATGGATGGTGATGCTATGTTTTTACACCCCTTCTTCGGTTCCCAGTTGGAAAAGATAATTGCCCTTCACCCGGAATGTGGCTTATTCACCTGCACTACAAACAGGGTGGGTGCAAAGTGGCAATTAGCTAATAATTGGGAGGACAATAACATTAAAAACCACCGCGCTTATGCCACCGCTGTTTATAATTCTAAAGGCTATGAATGCGAAGATGTAACCAACAAGCCCGATGCCATGCTTATGAGCGGGGTAATGATATTGATAAGGAAGTCAACATGGCTAAACCTGGGCGGCTTTGAGGAAAAGGGAATGTTGGGTATTGATACCGATATACACCGCAAGGCAAAAGCGAAAGGAGAGAAGTTATACCTTATGAAAGGCGTATATATATACCATTGGTACCGTGGCGGCCACGCTGCCAATAAAACCCACCTGCTATGAAAAAGCGAATGATATTCCGCAACGATGATATTAATGTTAACACAGAGTGTAACCTGTTTGAATCATTGGATGCGTTGTTTAAAAAATACAGGGTGGAACACCACATCGCCATTATTACCAATAACATAGAGCAAAATGCTCCCCTCATAAATTACATCCGCGCTAATAAGCATATCATTCCACAGGTGCATTGCAATATACACCACGATTTCAGTACTCTTATTTTGGAAGAAGCCTATAAAGATATTTACACCGCTTCATCCAAAATATTTGACCTGTTTGGACGCGCCCCTACGGTGTGGTACCCTCCATACAATAAAACCAACCATGAGGTAAATGCTATTGCTGAAAGCTTTGGGCTAAAAAGCAGGCCCGATAAAATATCGCTTAGCCAATATATCCGAAAACAGGGTAACGTGGCAGAGGACACCATCAATTTTCATTATTGGAATATACCGGATATACAGCTTTTGGAAACAGCTTTAAAAATAGCCACCGTAAAATGAAGGTAGCGGTTGTATCAGCTAACATAGGGGGTATTGATGAACCACAGGCCCATGTGGAGCAGTCCATGCGCTGCCATATTTATTATGTTACCGAGCATAACATGCCTTTCCCCATGCCTGATTTTAGCGACCGGCTTAAAAGCAAATACATCAAAATACAAATGCACCGCTTTTTGCCCGGGTTTGATTATTATATATGGATGGATGGCCGGATAAGGATGGCTAATGCTGATATGGTGAAGGAGATTATAGGCCTGCTTAAAACCTCAGATTTTGTTTTTACGGCACACCCTGACCGGCAAACATTGGCAGAAGAATTCGATTTATTGATAAGCTGCCTGGAGAAAAACGACCCTTATATTATTGAACGCTACGCCCATTCAGCCTTTCATAAAGAGCGGGCGCATTACGAAAAATACATAGGCAGTTGCGGGGCAATGCAGCTATTCGCCAGTGGCTTTTTTGCATTTGCCGCCACGCCCGGTAATTTCAGGTTTATGGATGAATGGTGGGAAATGGTTATCAGGTTTGGCGTATTTGACCAAAGCCAATTAGCGGCCATGGTGTATAAGGTTAACCCCCAAAAAACAACCATACCGCTTTATAATAATGGGCTGTTTGAAATAGGTAAACATAAACCCCGGCCAACTGAATGAAAATCGTTTATACGGCTATTATAGGGCCCTATGATAAACTGATTGAGCAACCCCGTCAATATGGATGGCGGTATATATGCCTTACTGACCAGCCTTTCACCTCCAATACATGGGAAATACACCACATCAAACCATCGCCTAAGATTTTCCGCTCCATCAAAATACAACCCTATGTTTATTTACCGCCCCATGAAACTTCTATTTGGATAGATGGCAACCTGCTGATAGACTGCGACCTTGACAAACTGGTGGATGATAATAATTATTACTTAATGCAGCACCCGGAGCGTGTAGAGGTATTACTGGAGTTTAATGCCTGCAAACGGCTTAAAAAGGACCATTCTGCAATTATTGATGCACAGAAATGGCGGTATTATAAAGAGGGTTTTTTCGATAGCGCCGAAGCTAAAAAGCTTGTGGCTACCGGAGTGATTGTAAGAAAGCATAACGATGCGAATATTGCTTTCGGCGAACACTGGGCTAACGAGGTGATGAAAGGCAGCTTACGCGACCAGCTTAGTTTTAATTTTTCAGCGTGGCGTACTGGCCATAACTATACCACCTTCCCATTTTTACAAGGCTTCAAAAGGTTCAATCATGTTAAACATTGATGTAGTGATATTAAGCTATGGCAAAAATGAAGAGTTACGGCGGCTTACCCGTGATACCATTCACAGCTTGGTGGAAAGCGAAAAGGATATACGCTTTAACATTTTTGTGGTGGAACAACAGCACGGTATAAACTATGCCCAAGCGACAACGGTAAATATTAACGAGCCATTCAACTATAACCGGTTTATGAATAAGGGCATAAGCATAGGAATGGCCGATTATGTAGCATTATGCAATAATGACCTGCGTTTTTATGAGGGTTGGGCTTCCAGGCTAATAGCAGCCATGAAAGACAATGATTTGCTAAGCGCTTCACCTTTTTGCCCGAACATGCAGGGCCGGATGCACCGTAAATGGGAAGCTATCAGCTATGGTTATAAAATTAGGCATGAGCTAAGTGGCTGGTGCATCGTATGCAACCGCAAACTGTTTGATATTATTGGGCAATTAGAGGAGGGCTTCCCTTTTTGGTTTGCTGACAACATATATGCCATGCAACTAAAAAAGCATGGTATTAAACATGCACTTATACGTGATAGTTTAGTGCTGCATTACGGCTCTAAAACATTAAAAACCATGCAACCTGCCCAACAACATAAGCTTACTTGGGAAGAAAAAAAGAGGTTCGCGCAATTATATGGGAAAACAGAATAAACCAAAACTTGCAGCCTATAAAATATCATTCCAACCCGGACAAAGCCTGTGGCGGATAGATTTGGCAACAGGTACCATTACTAAAGCAAACACAGAATTAGTCAAACTTCCAAAGGGCGGTTGGGTATTGGTGCCAAAAGACGGATTTAAATATACCGTAGCTGTTAATGAAACCAATGCCCGGTTTAAGTTCAATAACGCTTATCCACAAAGCGGGGCATGAACGTATTGCACCAATACCTGAAGGTATCTAAAGCATCGGCCTGTTGCGTGGGGTCGTTACGGTCGCCCTTTTTTATCTTCCCATCCGCGCCCATTTCAACAAATTTACAGTCAAATATCAAAGCCTGTGCATTATCGGGGTCAATCAGCACTTTATAATGCTCCAGTATGCCATTTACCAATACCTGATTATCCTCCAATGGCGGGTTAATACCGGGAACTTTTAATCTGTTAAGCCCTACGGCCAATTCTGCCATGATGATACGATAATAGTTCAGGTTATCCTTTACCATTGCGCTGCTGCCTTTGCCAGTAGCATCGCCTGTAATTATAAATATGGCATGCGGGAATTTCGTCTTTATTAATTTGCAAAGTGCGTATATATTGCTGTTTTCGAGTTTAATACAGTGCGTTACATAAATGGCATTGTTGTAATGCTGTATTACGCTGCAACAGATAGGGTTGCGGTTAAAGTCAAACGACAGGTAAACCGGGTACCGCAAATCAATATTGCATTTTGAAACATGCTTTTCTTCATCGAATGAATAGCAAAACTTACTACTGCTGTTTTGGTTTGGTATGCCATAATAAAGTTCCAGAAATACGCCTTTGGGCATAGAGCGTTGTGCGTCAATTATCTCCTCACGGGCAAGTATACCGGCTTCTACTGCATCGTCAGCGGTG
>DASZPC010000691.1:0-1942 GCA_035550455.1 Chitinophagales bacterium
CCTTGAAGTTACAAGGGATAATGGCCAAAAACTTATTCTTGAAGTGCAGCAGCACCTTGGCGAAGATGCGGTTAGGACTGTGGCAATGGACTCTACCGACGGCCTGCGCCGTGGGCTTGATGCCGTTGACCTTGGCGCACCAATTACCATGCCTGTGGGCGACTCAATTAAAGGCAGGCTGTTTAATGTAATTGGCGATGCGATTGATGGCATTAATGTAGCTGTTAGCAAAGAAGGCGGCTACCCTATCCACCGTATGCCCCCAGCCTACGAAGATTTGGCTACTGAATCAGAAGTATTGTTTACCGGTATTAAGGTAATTGACCTGTTGGAGCCTTATGCAAAAGGTGGTAAAATTGGTTTATTTGGTGGCGCCGGTGTGGGCAAAACGGTGTTAATCATGGAATTGATTAACAACATTGCTAAGGCTTATGCCGGTTTATCGGTATTTGCCGGGGTGGGTGAGCGTACCCGCGAAGGAAATGACCTGTTGCGCGAAATGATTGAAAGTAACGTTGTTAAATACGGCGAGGAATTTAAGCACAGCATGGAAAAAGGCGGTTGGGATTTAACCAAGGTTGACCCTAACGCCTTGTCGCAATCTCAGGCAACACTGGTGTTTGGCCAGATGAACGAACCCCCCGGCGCCCGTGCCCGCGTGGCCCTTTCGGGTTTAACCATTGCCGAGTATTTCCGCGATGGCGATAAAAACGATGCAAAAGGCGGAAGGGATATCCTCTTTTTTATTGATAATATCTTCCGTTTCACCCAGGCAGGTTCCGAAGTTTCGGCGCTATTAGGCCGTATGCCTTCGGCGGTGGGTTACCAGCCTACCCTGGCTACCGAAATGGGTTTAATGCAGGAGCGTATTACTTCTACCAAGCGCGGTTCAATTACATCCGTGCAGGCCGTTTACGTACCTGCCGATGACTTGACCGACCCGGCCCCCGCAACTACTTTTGCCCACCTTGACGCCACTACGGTATTAAGCCGTAAGATTGCCGAGTTGGGTATTTACCCAGCGGTTGACCCTCTTGACTCTACTTCGCGTATCCTTTCAGCAGCGGTGCTCGGCGATGCCCATTATAGTTGTGCCATGCGCGTAAAAGAAATTTTGCAGCGTTATAAAGAGTTGCAGGATATTATTGCCATTCTTGGTATGGACGAGTTGAGCGAAGACGACAAACTGGTGGTGCACCGTGCCCGCCGTGTGCAGCGTTTCCTTAGCCAGCCTTTCCACGTAGCCGAGCAGTTTACAGGCTTAAAGGGCGTGTTGGTTCCAATTGAAGAAACCATCCGCGGCTTTAACATGATTATGAACGGCGAGGTAGATAAATACCCCGAAGCAGCATTTAACCTGGTTGGTAACATAGAAGATGCTATTGCCAAGGGCGAAAAACTGATGGCAGAAGCGGCGAAATAATTTGACAATATGATGATTTGCTGATTCGATAATGGAAATACATTGTTGAATTAGCAAATTACCGAATCAACGAATTGAAATGACTTTAGATATTCTTACACCTGAAAAAAAGCTATACAGTGGCGAAGCCAGTGCAGTTTTACTGCCCGGAGTTGAGGGTGTTTTTGAACTGCTTAATAACCACGCCCCGCTTATTTCGGCTTTAGCTGAAGGCTTGGTAAAATATACCACTACACAGGGCGAAAAGAAAATCCGCATTACCGGCGGGTTTGTGGAGTGCCTTAACAACAAAGTTATCATCTGCGCCGAGGGCGGCGTAGCTGAATAGCTTTTACCGGATAATCAACCTACCCCTCAATACTTCGTTCCCTTTTTGCAGAATAAGCGAATAAATACCGTCTGCCGTACCATTTAGCGGGATGGTTTTTAAGTTAGTTCCTGTAATAGCCCTTATGTTCTGATTATATACCACTCTGCCGCATACATCAAAAAGTGTAAGTGTATAATCCCCGCCCTCCA
>DASZPC010000692.1:0-3256 GCA_035550455.1 Chitinophagales bacterium
ATATTTTAGGTTTTTACAAGCGAATGGCCATTAATTAATAGTATAATGGGCAAGGTGTGGATTTCTAAATTTAAGTGTGCGGCTTTTTTCTAATTTAGAACCTTCGATTAAAATGGGAATTGAATGATAAAGAGTGTGAAATTGTATAGCATTTTAGCCCTTGCTGCTTTGATGCTTGTTGTTGCTTCGTGCCGAAAGGATAAGCGTACGGGCTGGAACACCCAGCTATTAGTGCCCATTGCCTCCAGTACGCTTTCGCTTACCAATTTGATAAAGGATTCGGCTTCGGTAAAAGTGAACAGCGATAGTTCGCTCACTTTGGCTTACCAGTCTTCCCTCTACTCTTTTAACCTGGCAAACCAGATTATTCAAATACCCGATACCTCTATTGGCCAAAAATTTACGCTTGATAGCCTTACCCTGCCGAATCAGTATTTTACCTACCGCACCTCGCTGGGCTACCTGGCCATTACTATGCTTGATAGCCCCGGCACTGCTGCTATAGGAAATTTGATTTTGCTTGAAAATGGCAGCACTGCCAATGTACCCGGCCTTAATGGTTTTTCGCCGGGGGATTTTGTTTTTAGTGCCGCTGATTATTTTGACAGCGCTATACTTGTGCATGGGGAAATTAATGTGTGGGTGGTTAATAATCTTCCGGTAGCGCTAAATGGTGGAACTGCCTATGTAAAAAATGGCGATGGTACATCTGTGGCGGGGCCCGTTTCATTACCACATGTAAACGCCCATGATTCAGCTTATTTGCATATTAACGTAGATAATATACGCATAACAAGTCAACTTGTATTTAGTGTAACCAACCTTAGTACGGCGCCAAGCAACGGGCCAGTGCCTATTGATACATCAAACTCCATAACATTGAAAATGTTTATTACTAACATGCATGTATCGGAAGCTTGGGCAAAATTCCCGGCACAGAACGTGGTGGGGGTAACGGAGGATGTAACGGTGCCGATAGGGGACCGGAAGTTTACCTATATTGATGCACGGAGCGGGCATTTGGGCATACATATATTTAACTCAGTGCCACAGCCGTTATACCTTGAATATACGCTGGTGGGCGCATACGATAACCGGGACAGGCCGTTAGTAGAATATACCACAGTTCCAGCAGCGCCACCCGGAGGTCGTTCAACTGTTGATACGACACTGGACATTGCAGGGTACTCCATTAACCTTACGGGTAAAGATGGTAACAGTTTTAATACCTATACCCAACGCGTGGTGGCGCGGATAGATTCTACCGGTATAACACAACACATTACCCTTGCCGATAGCCTTAATATACGCTACGATTTACAGGGTATTGCCCCTAACTATATTAAAGGGTATGCCGGGCGCGATACGATTAGCACTATTGACAGTTCATCGTTCAATTTCCTGAGTGTTTTTAAAAGCGGCTCCATTGACCTGAAAGAGGTGAATATGAAATTCAGCGTGGCAAACGGCTTGGGTGTAAACGGACAGGTGGTAATTAACCGGCTTACGGCTCTTAATTCAACTAACGGGCAGCAAAAAACGCTCACCGGTTCGGTGGTGGGCCAGCCATTTAATATTGCCCGGGCAACGGACTTTCCTTTAACCCCATCTATCAACAATTTTAATATAAACAGTAACAACTCGAATATTAAAGACCTGTTGGGTATTCTGCCCGATAAACTGCTTTACGATGTGCAGGTAAAAACCAATATTAACGGTAACGACCAGCAATACCGCGATTTTGCCTATCTGCAAAGCAACCTTGATATAAACCTGAATGCCGAAGTACCTTTATCACTTATTGCCAGCCACCTGCTTTTGCGCGATACGATTAATTTCAACCTGGCTAATTCATCTACTAATGTAGCGGGCATAAGCGATGGGGTGATAAACGTAATTACTGAAAACAAGTATCCCATTGAACCTATACTAACAATGGTAATTTATGACGAAAATTGGAATGCCGTTGATACTTTGTTAAGCAACCAGGTTGTAAATGCGGGATTATTAGATAATTATTGCAAAGTAAATGCCCCGGCCAGGACTGTGGTGCCGGTGTATGTAAACCAGGACCGGATGACAAGGATTAAAACTGGCCGCTATGCGGTTATTACGGCTGATTTTTCTACCGCCTCGAATAATGCTAACTGTAATGGACAGCATTTAACCATTTACAGTAGTTATAACCTGGGTATTACACTTTCGGCTAAATTTAATTACAAAATAAGTGCACAGTTTTAGCCCGGGAAATAAGTAGCAGTATGAAAAAAGTTTTCGTTATTCCATTTGTATTGTTGTTCGCGCTGATGGCCCATGCACAGGATTCGCTGAACATAGCCACCCCAGATAGTTTGAAGGAAAAACATGAGGGGCATTATAACTACAGGCTTTATAACTATACCAACTTAAGCATTAATAATATTTTCAGCGAGAAGATACGCAATGGGGCAAGCAACCGTTTTGATGTTGACTTTGATTACTTTGCCAACTCGCCTAATGTGCCAGCCCTGCTTGGTTACGATATGCTGTTTAATTATAACATAAGCAGCAAACTTATTGACCGCACTGATAAGGCGATTAAAAGCCGGTTAAAGTTTGACGATTATATGAATACCGGCATTACCTACCGGCACGAGTTTAAAAAATGGGGCGGAACCCTTATTGTTGGTTACCACTATCGGCAAATGATTGACCTGTCGGGCCCGAAACAAGCTTTTGAAACTATTTTTTATGGTAATGCCCGCTTTGAAGGCGATACAGCCAATTTGGGCAACATAAGGTTCAATTTTTACAACTACAACCAATACACTATTGGTATTGAAAAAACGATTGATTACGGTAAATACCAGGTAGAGTATGGGGTGGCCGGCGATTTTTTACAAGTAATTAATAACCAGCAAATACAAACACAGGAAAACACCTGGATTTATACTGCCCCCGATGGGGAATACTTAGGCATTAATTACGACCTTACTTATAATGCAGCCCTTGAAGGCGCACCTAATTTTTTGGGCAAAGCAGGTTTTGGCGGTACAGCCAATGTGCATGTAGGGGTAATGAACAAGGATAAATGGAAGGTGACTTTTGATATTAATGATTTGGGCATGATGGGTTTCAGGAAAACGCCGGTTAATTATTCGGGGGCAAAGTATGTGGAGTTTCGCGGTATTGTAATACCCGACCTTACCCAGTTTACCGCCGAAACATTTGACACGCTTAACCTGGATAGCGCAGTAAAGGCTAACCTGCCTTCAAA
>DASZPC010000693.1:0-1575 GCA_035550455.1 Chitinophagales bacterium
GTTTACAAACAGGTTTATTTCGCCATTAAGGTTCACCGGCCCTAAGTAGCCCGAGTAGTAGCTGCGCGGCGCTTCCTCGTGCTTCAAAATAAAATCAATGGCCTTTTGCTTCGGCAACCCGGCTACAGCGGGCGTGGGGTGCAGTTGCTTTACCACCTCCTTCCATTTACCAGCTGCCAGGTTTTTAAACACAAACGTGCTGCGCAGGTGTTGCAGGTTGCCCGCGGTAACCGTTTCGGGGCCGGTTACCTGCGGCTTTTTATGGCTTACTTTTTTAAAAGCCTGCATAATATAACCGCTTACAATTTGCTGTTCCTGCTTTTCCTTTTCGCCCCACGCTGCACTGTTGTTTTTAGTATAGGCGCGGGTACCCGCCAGCGAGTAAGTGGTAAAACTATTGTCCTTTACCTGCAATAGTATTTCGGGCGAGGCCCCCACCCACAAACCCGTTTGCGGCGTGTAAACCAGCGTGGCAAATGCATTTGGGTATTGGGCACACAGCTTTTTATAATATACCACCGGTGCGAAACTTTCCGGCTTCTTTTTCAGTGCCACCCGGGCGGCCACTATCTTATCGAAACTTCCCTTGCGTATTTGCCTGCGTATTTTCCGCACAAGTGCCTCAAACTCTTTGCGGCTGGCAGCATGGGGTTTACGTTGTTTTGCAGCCGCTTGTTTTTTTACAGCAGCCGCAAAATTAAGGGGCGGCAAATGCGCGGCATCGGTATAAACATCGGGCTGTATTAGTATGGCCCGCTCATGTTTCCCTTCCACAAAAGGGGCAAATACAAACCCTTTACTGGTAGCGGTTATTGTTTTTAACACCGGTTGTTTTTTTTGCGCCACCACTTGTATCGTATTGGTTCCCGGCAGGCGGTAAAATGCCACCGGCAAATTGTGTTGAAGGCAGTACTGGTAAAACTGTTTTAAACTAACCATACCGGGCGCCGGTTTATGTTTGGAACAAAACTATATATTTACCGCAAACGTTTCAGCTTGGCACAACGCGAATTATATGTTATCAGGCACGGGCAAACCGACCACAACGCACAGGGCATTATACAGGGCCGGGGTGTAAACCTTAGTTTGAACGATACCGGCCGCAAACAGGCGCAGGCTTTTTTCGAGGCCTACAAACAGGTGCCTTTCGATATGGTGTACACTTCATCGCTAAAGCGCACACAGGAAACCGCCGCCCCATTTATTAACCTGGGTATTAAGCACGAGGCATACCCCGAGCTGGACGAAATAAGTTGGGGCAACCTGGAAGGCACCGTTGCCACCCACGAGTCAGACCTCGTGTTTAAGCAACTGGTTGACCGCTGGCGCAGCGGCGATATACACGCCAAAACTTCGCCCACCGGCGAAAGCCCTTTCGATTTGCAGCAGCGCCAAAAGCGGTTTATGGAAAATTTGCTCGCTACCAATTACAGCAAAATTTTAATTGCCACACACGGGCGCTTTATCCGCGCCTTTATGTGTACCCTTACCGGCAGGCCTTTAAGCGATATGGAAACCTTTACCCACAGCAACCTTTGTTTATACAAAGTTCGCCAAAACGATAACGGCCTGTTC
>DASZPC010000694.1:0-7480 GCA_035550455.1 Chitinophagales bacterium
CCGCAATTACATCGCAGGTTTTAAACTCCTCGGCAATGGTATCGGCAAAGGCGGTTTTTATAAAATTCCGCACCTTGGGGTACGAAAGTGTTTTGCGGTTGTCGCAGTATATAGGGCTTTTCATTCCGCTGGCCCAGGTAAAGGGTTCAGCCGGATTTAACACAACCGCTTTAATTTCCAGCAAATACTCTGCAACTTCACGGGCAGTTACGTTGTTATAAATCATAGCATGTATTGTACTTATAAAATTTACTATAACCAATCGCACGTGCTCCTTACCTGCGACCGTGCGCAAATCAACAAAAATTTTACTAAGGTTTTTGAGGGAACTGCACAGGCCGGTGAATTTTTAAGCAATACAGATTTTATGTTCGATGGCCATACCAACATGGCGGTATTAGTGGTGTGCGAAAAACCCGGCGAGGTTATTTGCGGCTTAATGGAAAAACTGGATGTGGTGGTGGCCGGGGGCGGCATAGTAAAAAATGAGCACGATGAACTGCTGCTTATATACCGCCGCGGCTACTGGGATTTACCAAAAGGCAAAATAGAACTTTGCGAAAGCATTAAAGATGGGGCCATACGGGAGGTAAATGAAGAAACAGGCGTTGAAATTGAAAGCATTGAAGAAAAACCTATTATTACCTACCATGCCTATAAGATTAAGGGCAAAAACTGCCTGAAAGAAACCAATTGGTTTAAAATGAACGCCAAACCCGGCCAAAAACATTTGGTGCCACAAACCGAAGAAGATATTGAAGAAGTAAAATGGGTGCGCAAAAGCGATTTAGAAAACTATAAGGCAGGCAGCTATCCGCTTATATGGGATTTGCTGATGCGCTACCTTACCGAAAGCCTACCGGGCACAGGCTAAAAATACTACTCGAAAACTTTAAAAGCAGGCGGCAGATAGTTGATAATATCGGTAGCCTGCATACCTGTTTGGCCTAAATTGGCGGCCGCCAAATCGCCTGCAAGCCCGTGTATGTATGCGCCTATAACTGCTGCATGGGTGGCGGTATAGCCCTGCGCCAACAGGGAGGTAATTACACCGGTTAGCACATCGCCGCTGCCTCCCTTGGCCATACCCGGGTTACCGGTGCTATTAAAATACACCTTGCCTTCGGGTGTTGAAACAGAGGTATGCGCGCCTTTAAGCACCACCACTACATTATACTGCTTTGAAAACTGGATTTGCCTTTCTATTTTCTGAACATCATTGGCCCATTCACCGGCCAGACGTTTAAACTCGCCGGGGTGTGGGGTTACTATGCTGTTTTTAGGCACAAGGTTGCGCAAGTGTGGGTACGAGGCTAAAATATTAAGCGCATCGGCATCAATTACCAGGGGTACGGTTATTGTCCGCAAAAATTTATCAAAAAATTCAAATGTACGTGGCTCGGCCCCAATACCCGGCCCAACTCCTATTGCAGCATATTTTGAGTAATCTTTTATTTCTGTCAACGATTTTTCGGCAGCATCGGCCATTACCATAGCGCCGGGGTTTGCGTTCTGTATTACCCGGTAACCACAGGCTGGTATTTGAGCGCTTACCAGGCCAGCGCCTGCGCGTAATGCTGCCCCTACGGCCATTACCGCCGCCCCTATTTTACCATAACTACCGGCACAAATAAGTGCATGTCCATAGGTGCCTTTATGCGAAAACTTTTCACGTTTGCGGAAAATACCTCTAATCAATTTGTCGTCAATATATTCATAAAGGGTGCTTATATTATCTGTGTACACGTTCGTTGCCCCAATATCAATTATCCTGAACTCGGGCACATACTTTGCATTTTGCGGCAGTAAAAAACTAAATTTAGGGGCATGGAAACTCCATGTTATAGTGGATTGAATAACTGCATCTGCCGCCCCATTTAATTTATCGCAAAACAAACCCGAAGGCACGTCAACTGAATAAACAGTTACAGCAGCTTTATTTATTGCGTTTACAACTGTAGCTGCCAGCCCTTCCAGCCCCCGCGATAGCCCACTGCCAAATAAAGCGTCAATACATACTGCGCCGGGCCCAATAACAGGCACTTCACTCTCAGTGGTTATATAATTTATGTTAGCAACACTACGCAGCCGCTCTTCATTAATGTAAAAATCTTCACTGCCTTTCTCAGCATGTTTTACAACATAGGTTAAAACATTTTTAAATCCTTTCGCAGTAAGCAGCCTTGCAATGGCAAGCCCATCGCCCCCGTTATTACCCATGCCGCAAAAAACAAACACCGGTTGGCCGGTATCCATCTGGCTGGCTACCGACTCTGCAAATCTGCTGGCAGCGCGTTCCATCAGGTCAATACTGGCAACAGGCTCCCCCTCTATAATGTATTTGTCCAGTAAGCGGTTCTGCTCTGCTGTAAGTATTTTCATTTTTTAAAATTAATAAATACGCTGGTGGCAATAAAATGATTCTTATTACCCTACGCGTTTTGCACAAAATGAAAGGAGGGGGTAAATGGGTTTAGCAGGGCAACTATTTCGCTTATAAACTCCGGGGTGTAATAAGCCATAAAATTCTCTGTGCGCTCCTGTAAATTCCCTTCGGGGAAAGTAACCGCATGTACCGCCCTTATCTGGTTTACGGCGGTTTCCTGTTTACGCTTTTCAGCTTTCAGCATTTTCCCCTCTATATTTTCTATGGATGAAATAGCCTTGCGCTTTTCGGCTGCCACGTTTTGCGCCAAAGTGGCATCGGCAGCAGCAGCTTTCTCTGCCAGTGCATCAAAAACCTTTTCTATCGCTGTCTTTTCGCCATTTAGCTGTACCTCCGCAGGCAGGCTACCCTTTATGTACCGGGTTATTACCTGCTCTACGTCATTAAACAAGTCTGTATAACCCAAGCCAAGTTTCTCCAGCTTTTTAACTGTAGAACCCAGCAAAATACATACCGAGCCTCGCAACACCTGTATAGGATAGTTTATTTTATAATGTTCAAACAAAGGCTTTAATTCCAGCCAATAGCTCAATTCCCCCGCGCCGCCAATAAAAGCAAGGTTAGGCAAAATCATTTCCTGGTAAAGCGGACGGAAAATAACATTGGGGCTAAACTGCGCCGGGTTGTCCTTTATGGCCTGTTGTATTTCGTTAGCCGTAAACGATAAACCTGTATTCAGCACCTCAAACTTCTCTGCTTCGCCGTTGTAAACAATCCGCTCGCGGTAACCCTCTCCCAAATAAAAGAAATTGATTTCGCGCGGGTGCGCCTGTGCTTTATAGTTTTGCTCCAGTTGGCTGATATTATCTTTTAGCACGCTTACCCCGGTAGCATGTAAAATCTCATCTTCCATTACAGGGGCAAACCTTTGCTTTAGCTGCACATCGTCCTGGTCTAAAACCAAAAGCCCCTGCTCCTTAAAAATTTCGTTGGTAAGGTATTGGGTAAGCTTTCCAAACGTATTGCATTGTTTCAGGCCGGTTTCAATAATGCTTACCAAATCTGCACTAACCGGTAGCCCCTTAAGTTGTTCAACAAGCGGTGCAAGGGTTTCGGTATTTAACCTGCCAACAGCGCCGGTACCGGCATTTTCCCATTCCAGTTTTTGCCCGTTTATCCAGGTATGGTTTAACTCTTCAATATCGTGGTCCTCACTACCCAGCCAAAACACCGGCACAAAATGATAATCCGGATAGGCCTGTTTTAATTGTTTGGAAAGCGCGATAGCACCGGCTATTTTATAAATATTAAACAGAGGGCCTAAAAACAAACTCGGCTGGTGCGAGGCGGTGACCGTAAACGTTTTAGCCGATAAAAGAGATTCAATATTATTCCAAACCGCCTCAGTAGTTACAATACCGGCATATTGTTTTTTAAGCACATTAACCAATAGCTCCCTGTCTGTAGCATCTTTTGTTTTATCGGCTATTGCCTGCCCAAAGGCTTCAAGTATAAAAGGGTATTTGTAAAACCTGCTTAGTTCAGGTTTTTGTAACAGGTAATCCTGTATCAACTGCGGTAAAAGGCCTGTTTTTAAACAGTCAACCTCGGCAAGCTGGGTAATCATTTATCAAACCTACATGAAATTATAAATACAGAATAACAAAGCTGCGGGTAAATTGTTGAAAGACGATAGTAAAAAGATGAACAAAAAGCTAAAACATATTTTTCATTATCTTTATTTTATGAAAGTCCGGATATTAATCATACTCCTGGTATTTGCCCTTAAAACAAGGGCGGAATCAGACACCCTCACCAGGGCACAGGTTTACGATTTTTCCGTTGGAGATACTTTAGATTACAGGCATATATACTATCACTGGCATAATGGTCTTGATACCAATTATATAGATGCTCCCAGAACCGATTTCAGCAGGTATATTATTCAAAATATTTATTTCTCGCAAGATTCTTTTATTAAATACATCACCCGAAAGAAAGTTTATCCTGGCACTGCTTTTGATACATTGGTTCTTGAAAACCTTAATGACGCGGAAGTTTTTTTAGACACTTCTTATTTTGATTTGCCGAGCTACGCTTTTGACAGTATTCGTATAGACTCATCTACCCTCTATTTCGATAGGACTACTAATTACATAACGGGTATAATACATGTAGTTGAATACGAATCATTTTGCTTTGGGCGGGGCCTAGGAAAGATTAATGATAATTTTTATGGAGGGACGATGGGAGATGGCTGGAATGATTCCACCACTTTGATTTATTACTCAGGCGCAACAGGCGCTTTGGGCACACCATATAATATATATATTACTTCTGTAAGCCCACCGCCTGTATTGGCGCATTACATCAGGGTATTTCCTAATCCCGGTAAAGATATTTTCGATATTGAACTGGCAGAAACACCAACCCAACCTGTATATTTTGACATTTATGACATGACTGGCAAAAAGGTAAGCGGGCAACTTATAAATTCTAAACTAACTAGCTTTCAACTGTCACTAAGTAGCGGGCCCTACATCTGGGAGGCTTTTTCTGAAAAACAAGTTTATGGAACCGGTAAAATAATAGTGAAATAGCAAGGCATTGCCTTGTTACACAATCACTCCGTACAAATCAAACTCCTCGGCAGAGGTGTTTTTTACTGCAATCCCTTTATCAACTATTGAAGGGGGGTACGTACTTTTACAGCTTATATTATAACCTTCCAATCCATTCAGCAGGGCTGCGCGAAGTATGGTACACCCCAATAATATAAATACTTCCATCGTCTTCTTTAAAGTGAATACCAAACGGGAACCTGTTGAGCAGGCAAATACGAAAGCCCAGGTATTTAACAGCAAAAATTTTGGGGTGCTCTGTTATCAGGGCAAGGGCTTTATTAAAAGCTAACAAAAACTCTTCCCCCAATCCTGCGCTTTTAAGCTCATACCACTCATAGGCCTGCGCCAGGTCATCTTCAACAAATTCACTAAAAAACACTTTCATTTTTTCAGCTTTGCCTGTAGCCTTTGCCTGAATTCTTCTAAGGTCAATTGATTTTCAGGATTTTTTTGCAGAAGTTCCATTCGCTTAATGGTTTCATCAACCTGCCATTGCGGAACTTTCAATGAATCTGATTCAAGCGCAATACTATCCCAAATTGTTTCAACAAGATGAATCCTTTCATCAAGCGGTAAATCAAGTATTTCGCGGAGGTATTTCATACTACTAATTTACACAATCACTCCGTACAAATCAAACTCCTCGGCAGAGGTGATTTTTACATTGGCAAAGTCGCCAACGCGGATATACGAATTTTTGGCATCAACCAGCACTTCGTTATCTACCTCAGGCGAGTCAAATTCAGTGCGGCCAATAAAATAGCCCCCCTCTTTGCGGTCAAACAATACTTTGAAGGTTTTGCCTACTTTTTGTTCGTTCAGTTCATTTGAAATACTCTCCTGAACGCTCATCAATTCAGCAGCGCGCTCTTCCTTTAATTCCGGGGGCACATCATCTTCCAGTTTATGGGCACGGGTATTTTCTTCGTGCGAGTAAGTAAAAACCCCCAACCGGTCAAAGCGCATTTCTTCCACAAATTCCTTCAACTGCTCAAAATCGTTTTCTGTTTCACCCGGAAAACCCACCAACATAGTGGTACGCAATGCCAGCCCGGGTACCCGCTCGCGTATTTTTGCTATCAGTTGGCGCTGCTCTGCATTAGTAATATTGCGGCGCATGGCGGTAAGCACATTATCGGCCGCATGTTGCAGTGGCATATCCAGGTAATTACAAACCTTGGGGTTATCAGCTATAGCATCAATTATTTCCATCGGAAACTGCGCCGGGTAGGCATAGTGCAGCCTTATCCATTCAATGCCCTCTACTCCGGCCAAAGCAGCCAGCAGTTCGGGCAGGCGGCGCTTACGCTCGCTGTCAAGCCCATAAAAAGTAAGCTCCTGGGCTATTAAAATCAACTCCTTTACCCCTTGTGCGGCCAATCTTTTGGCTTCATCCACCAGTTCAGTTATGGGCTGTGAAATATGTTTGCCACGCATTAACGGTATGGCACAAAACGAGCAGGTGCGGTTACACCCCTCCGATATTTTCATAAAAGCATAATGCGCCGGTGTGGTTAACAGGCGCTCGCCTATTAGTTCGTGCTTATAATCAACCTTCAGGGTTTTAAGCAGGCGGGGCAGTTCCATTGTGCCGAAAAAAGCATCCACTTCTGGTATTTCTTCTTCCAGGTTATCCTTATACCGCTGCGAAAGGCAGCCCGTTACATACAGCTTTTCAATTTTGCCCTTGCTTTTGGCATCGGCATATTCAAGTATGGTATTAATAGATTCCTCCTTGGCGCGGTCAATAAAGCCGCAGGTGTTTACTATTACAATACTGCGTTCCTTATTCCATTTATCGTGTTGCACATCGTAGCCGCCATGTTGCAACTGGCTCATCATTACTTCACTATCCACCAGGTTTTTTGAACAGCCCAGTGTTATCACCGAAATTTTATCGCGCTTTAAACGTTTGGTTTTCTTTGGGCCTGTTTAAAAAGCGACTCCACAAATAATTTTTTGTTGAACACCTGTAGCTTATCAATCTGCTCTCCTACCCCAATATATTTTACCGGTATGTGAAACTGATCCGAAATACCTAGTACCACGCCGCCTTTAGCAGTGCCGTCCAGTTTGGTAATAGCCAGCGCCGTAACCTGTGTGGCGGCGGTAAATTGTTTAGCCTGTTCAATAGCATTTTGCCCGGTCGATCCATCAAGCACCAGCAATACTTCATGCGGCGCATCGGGCACTACCTTTTGCATTACACGGCGTATTTTGGTTAGCTCGTTCATCAGGTCAACCCGGTTATGCAGACGGCCAGCCGTATCTATTAAAACCACATCGGCGTTGGTAGCCACTGCTTTTTCCACCGCCTGAAAAGCAATAGAAGCCGGGTCGGCATTCATTTGCCCTTTCACTATATCAACGCCGGCACGGCCAGCCCAAACATCTAACTGGTCAACTGCCGCAGCGCGGAAGGTATCGGCAGCGCCCAGCAACACCTTTTTACCTGCATTTTTAAACTGGT
>DASZPC010000695.1:0-4468 GCA_035550455.1 Chitinophagales bacterium
TTATTTTAACCCCCTGCTTAATCCCCACCTCGGCCATCCAGCCGTTTTCAGGCCTTAGTGAATCATTAGGAAACACCAGCGCACCGCTGCGATAGGTGTAAACATATTTTTCAGCTAAAGCAGGATAGCGGAAACCCTGCCCGAAAGATGCACGGATGAAGGTGCCCTCAGTAGCCTGAAAGTTAAGTCCAATGCGGCCCAGCGGCGTAACCGGCGAATAAATATCATTTTTATTGCCCATTGCTTTACTAATAATGTTGATTAGCGGCAGGCGGTTTTGTACCGTATGGCCAGCCAATTGTGCGTACTCGAGCCTTACACCGCCCGAAATAGTAAGTTTATTGAATAGTTTTTCCTCGAACTGCGCAAAGGCGGCGTAGTTCATAATATCGCGGGTGTTGTAATACTGTATTTTGTAAACATTGGCGGCGAGGTCGGCAAAAGTTTTACCCCTTATAAGGCTGTAAAAACCATTGGCGCCCGCAGTTAAAATGAGGTGTATCTTTTTAAAGTTGTGCAGATAGGTATAATCAAGATAAGCCTCGTTTGAAACGGTGCTATCGCCGGTACCTGAGTTATACAGTACGTTCATGAACCTGAACTTAAAGGCGTGGCGGTTATCTTTATTGTCGTAATAATTAAAGTATGGGTCTATATTAAATGCGCGCTGCCTTACGGTGGGTGGTGTGGCGGCGCCTGTGTACATAAATGAATCTATACCGGCGGCGGCAAAGAAATCTTTGTAGGCCTTATAGTAGAAGTTGGCATTAATACCGGTGGTAAGACTGGGATGCTTATGTGGTATATAACGGAATTTAGCCCCCATGCGTGCGAGGATGTAATCATCGTTTTGCAGGTAGTTTTGGTTTTGCTGGTAGGCGCCGGAAAGTACCACTCCTACATCGCCATACTGTTTGCGGTGCAGGAATGAGCCCCCCCCATACATACGTGGCTGAACATGCGTAAGCTGTTTGCCGTTCTTTTTAATAACGGTGCGTTTCCACCACCAGTCCCAGGCTTTGTTTTTGGGTTGGTCGTAAAAGCCATAAGAAAGGATAACCTTGTTCTCCATTTTTGGGGTGGGGTTAACAGTAATGAGGTTCAGCACCCCATCGAGGGCAGAAGAACCGAACATAGAGGAGGCCGAACCTTTAATAATTTCCACCTGTTCTAACTCCTCAATAGGCACCATATCCCAAATAATGCCGCCGTTTTCGGGGCTAATGATAGGGAGGTCATCTAACATAGCTAAAACGCGGTTGCTGGTGGCATCGCTAAAGCCGCTGCCGCCACGGATGGCTATGGAGCGGCCCATCATATTAACGCCAGGCACTTTGTTCATGGCCTCGTCCATTTTGGCGTTGCTTTGCTGTATCATTTGGGCTTTTACCACCTCCATACTGGTTACCTCTTCGCCCAGTTTTTTCTGGTATTTAGTGCCGGTAACCACTACAATGTCCATTTCTTTGGCTTCCTCCTGCATTTTTACATCCTGGCGGCGGTCTTTTCCATCGAGTATGGTAATTAAAGAAGTATGCGGCGAATAACCTATATAGGTAAATTCAACCTCGTGGGTGCCGGGTTCAACCTGTAGTTCGTATTTGCCAAGTGTATCGGTTAATGTTCCGTTGCCGGTTCCTTTTACTGCCACCGTAACCCCAAACATGGGTTGGTCTTTTTCATCGGTTACAGTACCATATATTTTAACCTTTTGCCCAAAAACGCTGGCAAATAGTGCAAGCTGGACAACTAATAAAGCCAATTTCCTCATTTGCGAAAATTTCGATAGCCAAAAATAAAATTTTTCAGCAGTTTCATAATTTGTTAAAACAGGGCTTATCAACAACCGCCCGAAAGGGGCAGTTGTGTTGCTTATCTGTTTGATTATCAAATAAAAAAGATCATTTAAGGGCATTAACAAAAGCATAAAGGAGATGGCTTTTACCCCTTGTTTTGCCCGAAAATGCCTTAAAGGCAGGCAAATAAAGGGCTTTTACCGAATTATCCACCTTTAACAGCGAAGGGTGTGGGGGCTTATTGTTTTTAATAGCTATTTTTGCGGCACGAACCATTTTTGACACTATGGCCAAGCATTTTGTTTCTAATAAAGATGAATCGGTACCGATGTTTCATCACCCGGTGCTTGATAAGTTTACCCGGGTGCATTATTCAGTGCCCCTAATGATATTTGTGCCGGTAATCCTGTTTTCTCTGTACCGGGCCTTTTTTGTATTTGAAACAAGTATATTATATGTGTTGCCACTATTTGCCTTTGGGCTGGCGGTATGGACTTTTACCGAATACAACATGCACCGGTTTGTGTTCCACTGGGTGCCGCCTTTTAAATGGGGGCCTTTTGTAAACTTTATGTTCCATGGCGTACACCACGACTACCCACGCGATAGTATGCGCCTGGTAATGGTACCGGCGGTTAGCATACCCCTGGCATTGGTGTTTTACTTTGGTTTCGGGCTGCTGCTGGGGCCGGTGTACATTGCGCCATTTTTTGCCGGGTTTGTAACCGGTTACCTTTTTTACGACATGACGCACTATGCCCTGCACCATGTAAACTTTAAAAGCAAGTTTTGGCTTGACCTGAAACAACACCACATGACCCACCATTACAGCGACCCGGATAATGGTTATGGTGTAAGCACCAAGTTTTGGGATTTGATTTACAGCACCACCTTTAAGAGAAAGCAGGGCGGGCCTATAGTGGTAGAAGAGAAACGGGCACAACCCGAACCCGAGAACGTTTAAAAACATTTTTATGTATTACCGGATATTTTTAGTGGTTGCCATAGCTGCCTTTTTTACAGCATGTAACCAACAGCCAAGTGAGCGCAGGCATTTTAGCAAGGAAGAAATGGCCGCGCGCATTGATTCGTTGAAAGGGGTTTTATTGAAAACCGACCTTGAGTTTTCAAAGATGTCGGAGTCGAACGGGAGGAATGCGGCGTTTTTAGCTTATGCCGACAGCGATGTTACTTTATTGCGCCCTTATAGTATGCCGGTTAGCGGGAAAAACACCCTTGAAAAATTACTTGCCGAACACCCGGACAGCGCTTTTACATTAAGCTGGATACCTATTAAAGCAGATATATCGCGCGCGGGCGATTTGGGTTATACTTTTGGCACTTACCAGTTGAAAGATAAGAAAGGTAAAAAAGGCGAGGGCACTTACTGCACAGTATGGCGGCGTTCGCGCAACGGGGACTGGAAGTTTGTAATGGACACCGGTAATGAAGGCCTGAAACCGGAAGACCAGGAAAAGTAAGCACCCTTTATTTTCTACGCTTGCCCTTGTGGCCACCAAACCTGCGGCGGGGGCCTTCGGTTTTCTTGCCGGGGTCGTACGCTGGAGATTCGCCAAACTTTGCGGGTACCGGTATTTTATGCACGGTGCTGCCAATTAACTCTTCAATACGGGCAAACTTGCGCTGGTCGTGTGGGTTAATAAAGGTAAGCGCCACGCCGGTAGATTCGGCACGGGCGGTGCGGCCCACTCGGTGTACATAGTCTTCGGCATCGCCGGGCACATCGTAATTTATAACCACACCTATTGAGTCAATATCAATACCACGCGAAAGGATATCGGTAGCTACCAGTATTTGGAGGTTGCGGTTGCGGAACTGGCGCATTACATCATTGCGCTGGTCCTGGTCGAGGTCGGAATGGATGGCTGATACTTTAAGGCCCTTGCGGAGCAATTCGCGTTCGAGGAGTTTTACTTTTTCTTTGGTGGAAGAAAAAATAATGGTACTGGTGCTTTTTGAGCTTTGGAGCAGTTCAATAAGCAATGGTACTTTTTGGGTATCGTACACCACATAAGCGCCCTGCAAAACCCCCTCGGCGGGTTTAGAGATAGAAATGCTTATTTGCTCGGGATTATTTAAAATCTTTTTAGCCAGTTCGCGGATTTTTGGGGGCATGGTGGCCGAAAAAAGCAGGGTTTGCCTTTGTTTGGGCAGGAAGCTGATAATCTTGCTAATATCATCCATAAAACCCATATCGAGCATCCGGTCGGCTTCGTCCAATATCAGGGCGCCCAGTTTATCAATTTGCACATAACCCATATTTAAATGGGCTATTAACCTGCCGGGGGTGGCTATGATAATATTAGCGCCCTGGGTAAGGGCCTTTTTTTCCTGCTCGAATGATATGCCGCCTGTGCCGCCATAAATGGCAATATGGCTAACCGGCGCAAAGTAGGCAAAGCCCTGCAGGGCCTCATCTATTTGTATAGCCAACTCGCGGGTGGGCACAATAATAAGGGCATGGATATAGTCGCCGGGGTTTTTAATCAGCTCGTTAATAACTGGTAGCACAAAGGCGGCTGTTTTGCCGGTGCCGGTTTGGGCGCAGGCAATAAGGTCCCTGCCTTGCATAATTAAAGGAATAGCCTGCTGCTGTATAGGCGTGGGCTTTTCAAAGTTCATGGCATTAAGGCCTTCCATCAACTCTGCTT
>DASZPC010000696.1:0-12641 GCA_035550455.1 Chitinophagales bacterium
CCTACTACCGCGAAAGAAACCAACATGGGTTTGACCTTAAAAAGTTTGTAAAGGGAAATTTCTACCTGCCCCAGGAAGGTACCCGCCGTTATGTTTCTGATACTGAAAGCGGGCTGCGCCACCACATAAAAGACCTATCATTTATGCTGCGGCGCACTGCGCGGGCCGATACAGTAAAATACACCAGCCTGTTGCCCCTGCCCAATCCGTTTATTATACCGGGTAGCCGTTTCAGGGAAATATACTATTGGGATTCGTATTTTATTTTGCTTGGGCTAAAGGAAAACAGCGACACCTTTATGATTGAAAATATGGTGCGTAATTTTGCCTGGCTAATCCGTAAATATGGTTTTGTGCCGAATGGCAACCGTAGTTATTATTTAACCCGCTCGCAACCGCCCTATTTTTCGCTGATGGTGGACTTGCTGGCCGAAATTGAAGGCGCTAAAGCTTACCAAACATACCTGCCGCAATTAGTTAGGGAATATTTATGGTGGATGAAAGGCGAAGACAGCATTAAGCCGGGGGAAGCACTAAACCACGTGGTGAATATTGACGGAACCATTTTAAACCGTTACTGGGATTACAGCGAAGGCCCCCGCGAAGAATCGTATAAAGAAGATATTGATAGTGCAGCGCATACCACACAGCCGCCGCAACAGTTTTTCCGCAATGTGCGTGCTGCCGCTGAATCCGGCTGGGATTTCAGCAGCCGGTGGTTTGCCGATGGCCACAGCTTTGCCACGATACATACTACAGAAATAATTCCGGTTGACTTAAACTGCCTGCTTTACCACCTGGAAGAAACTATTGCCAATGCATATAATTTAACCGGCGATACAGCAGCCGCCAAAGTTTACCGACAAAAGGCTGAAAACCGCAGACAAGCCATTTTGAAATATTGCTGGAACGAAAAGGATGGTTTTTATACTGATTATTGCTTTACCAGCCATGCCCTTAGCCATGCCCTTACCATTGCAGGGCTTTACCCTCTTTTTTTTAAAATAGCCACCCCTGAACAGGCTGACCTGGTACAGCAAAAGGTGCGCGACAAATTTCTTTGCGCGGGTGGGGTGGTTACTTCCTTAAAAGACAGCGGCCAGCAGTGGGACTGGCCCAATGGATGGGCGCCTATGCAATACATTACTATTACCGGGCTTGATAATTATGGTTATAACAGCCTTGCAAAACAAATTGCTGTAAATTGGGTAAACCTGAATGTTTCGGTTTTTAAGGATACCGGCAAGCTGCTCGAAAAATACAATGTTGAAAATATTAACCTGCCCGGCGGCGGCGGAGAATACCCTTTGCAGGATGGCTTTGGCTGGACTAACGGCGTGCTGCTGAAACTGATGGATAAATACAAGATTGGCGATTGAAAACAGGGTAAATGTAATTACGAGGTTGATTCTGAAATTTAAAAGGCATGTATCAGCCGAAGTAATCTTCCGCCTTGTGTTTTTATAGCTCAAATACAATTAAAGACAAAACGGAAGATTGCTTCAACCTCAACCTGCCTATTCCAATCGAATCGGTTTCGCAATGACATCGGCTTTATTTAAAGGCCAACCCCTTTATAAACTGTTTAGCCTTTCCCCAACTCAACCGCCCGTTGGTAGGCGCTCGAAATACCATCGCCTATTTTTGTTTGCAAATCATTTGCCGCAAATACTTTGAGCGCAGCTTCGGTGGTACCGCCTTTTGAGGCTACTTTTTTAATCCATTCACCACAGGTTAATTCATTACGGTTGTGCAGGTTTACCGCGCCCATAAAGGTTTGGTTTACCATTAATTCGGCCTCGGACTGCGAAAAACCCATTTTCATACCGGCCTGTATCATGGCCTCCATAAAATAGTAAACATAGGCAGGGCCGCTGCCCGAAAGCGCCGTGGCTGCATCTACCAGGTTTTCGTCTTCTACGTAAACCGATTTACCGGTGGTGTTCAACAGGTTTTGGATAATGAACAGTTCCTTTTTATCAAGCGCTGGCAGGCAGGTAAACACCGTCATGCCCATGCCAATTTGCGCCGGAAGGTTGGGCATGGCCCGTACAATCTTTTTGGTACCCAGCAGGTTAGCTACTGTTTCCATTTTTATACCTGCCATAATGGAAAGTATAATCTGCTCGGTATGCACAAAAGGCTTTAACCCCGGGGCAAGTTCGTGTATATCCTGCGGCTTTACGGCGAGGATGATGATATCCGCTTCATTTACCTTTTTGGTGGCATTGCTAAAAACATTCCCGGCGGGTATACCTTTTACAAACGATTCCTCAACCGGGTTTTTATCCAATAAAAACAAATCGGCGCCTTTGGCAAAATGCGAAGCTGTGAGGCTCCTCGCATACGTTTTGCCCATATTGCCTACCCCCACTATCAGTACTTTCATAAACTATGGTTTGAGGGCAAATATGCATTATTGATAGCTATAGCACAGTGCCGCATATGGAAAATTGTGCAGGGAATGTGTAATTACACATTTTATGTGAAAACATAACCGGCCTTTTTGTTGCATAAGGCCAGGCGCAGGGGTTATATTTGGCTGTACTATTGACAGCGTTCTTTGACATGATGTATTTTTATTGCTTGTTTTTTACGTAACCGCCCCAGTGAATAAGATGAGGCGCATTGAACCCGACCGGAGATATAACACATTGAAAAACAATTTAGTATATAGCCTGGTCTAAATTTATCTAAATTAGATAAGGTGTTGATTATCAAATACCTGATTTTTCGCAACTGCTTGATTATCAATAAAAGGCCTTTAAAAAATAGACATTTTAGATAAGTAATTGAAAAACAGAAGATTACATTTTTGCCCCAGCGGATTTAGCCGTTTGAATAAGATAAAAACCTGTGCATTTAAGATAGATTGAATTTTTTTGCCGGCAAAGCCCAATAGCTTAATTTGCCAATAAATGACTGAACGGGTAGCAATTTTCAGGCAGCGTTTCAGGGGCGAATACATCGGTAAAAACTATTCAGGTGTATTGCACTTGTGGTTTATTAACCTGTGGTGCCTGGCTGGTATTGTGCTTTGCGTGCTGCATATACACCAGCCCCTTTTAAAACAATGGCTGGTAATACCCATTACCTTTTTGTACACCAACCTGTTTGAATATCTGGGTCACCGGTACCCCATGCACCACCGGTATAACCCACTTAAAGCAGTTTTTAAAAGGCACACGCTGCAACACCATCATTTTTTTACCAGCGAGAGTATGGATTGCGACACCAATAATGATTTTAAAATCATCCTCTTTCCGCCGGTGCTGCTTATCTTCTTTTCAATTGTGTTTGTTGCCCCGGCTGCACTGCTTATTTATAATTTTTTCTCACTCAATGCAGCCATGTTTTATATAGCCACTACCCTGGCATACTACCTTAATTACGAATGGTTGCATTTGGCATACCATCTGCCCGAAACCAATGCCCTTTATAAAATACCCGGCCTTAAACTATTGCGCAGGCTGCACCACCACCACCACGATACGCGCGTAATGGATAAGTACAACTTTAACATTACCTACCCGGTATTCGATGCGCTTTTAGGCACTCTAAAACGCTGAATATTATTTACAGCATCAAAATTTCCGAAAATTTCACAGTAAGCGCTGTTGCTTTCATTAATTTTGCAACCTTATTTATGAAAACACGCGCCGCCCTTAGGTTATTTATTGCCTTGTTGCTGCTTAATATTACTACTGGTTATGTAAATGCAGATACACCTACAGCCGGCCAGTTGTTGTCGTACAGCATTGAAAAACGTTTCCCGGCGGAAGAGTTAAGGGCTTTTTTCAAAAAACATCAAATACCCAAAGTGGTATTGCCTGTTAGCGATGGCATTAATATTTACGAAGTAATTTATACCAGTACTTATGCAGACGGCAGCATAGTAAAAGCATCGGGGCTTTTGTTTGTGCCAATGGCAACCGGCAAAAAGTTGCCGCTGCTGATTTACGACCACGGCACCGAAATTTGCCGCGACCGCAGTTGCGATTTTACGGGCGAACAGATTATAGGATTGGCTTTTGCCACCGATGGCTATGTGGTAATGATACCCGATTACATGGGCCTTGGCAAGGGCGGGCGCGACCAACTTTACCTGAATGCCAATGCCGAGGCTACGGCATCGGTAGATATGCTTATTGCCTCGCGCAAATTATTGAACGAGCTACAGATTCCATTCAATAAACAATTATTTGTTACCGGTTATTCGCAGGGTGGGCACGCTGCCATGGCCACTGCCAGGCTATTGCAGGAAAAATACGCCGACCGGTTTCCGGTTACGGCAGCAGCACCTATGTCGGGCCCGTATGATGTTGAATCTACCGTTTATAATTCCAGGAATAAGAAATATTCCTATCCGGGCTTTCTGTTTCTGTTGCTGCAATCGTATTTTATTGGCACCGGCGGCCATACCAAAGATATGGCCACAATACTAAACCCACCCTACGATACGCTTATCCCGCCACTTATTAATGGCGAAACAGATATTGATGATATAAACAATCTGATGCCCGATTCGGCATTTTCAGTAGTAAAACCTAAGTTTTATAAAGCCTTTGAAACCGATTCAGCATCGCCTTTCAGAGAGTACCTGAGGGCCAACAATGTGTACAACTGGAAACCCGAAATGCCCCTGATGATGTGCTATTGTAACGGCGATGAAGAGGTAAACTATCAAAACACAATTACCGCTTATAATACCATGATTGCCAACGGCAGCAATACAGTTGAAGAATGGCAGGCCGGCAAAAAATTCGGGCATGTTAACTGTGCCCTTTTTGCAGTGGTTTATAGCAAAATGTTTTTCGATGGCTACCGCGATGGCCACCCCGGTACGCATGGCCCCGCCTTTAAAAGGCTGCTGTTAAACCTGGGCAAACTGGGCGTTAGCGCCATGTAGGCTTAAATAAAGGTTACCATCTCTTTAGGCAGGTGACTGTAGTTATTGAAATACCCAAGCGAAATTTTTTCGTTGTTAAAATTAAACATGGTAACCGAGCCGTTAGCAATGCTGGTGTTAAGCGGTATTGTTTGTGGATCGGTTAGGCCGGTTATATAACCCATTAGCAACGAAATAACCCCGCCCGAAGTGACAACTACCACCTCATCGTGCTTATTTGCACGCGCTGCTTCCACTACTGTATTTAGCGCCTCTATGCAACGCTGCTTGAAACCGGCATAAGGTTCAGCATATACCGATGGGCCTTCTTCGTTCATCCATTTCAGCATGGCCTGTTCAAATTGCTGCTCCATAAACTTCATCGGGTCGGGCTGGACAGAAACTATGGCCATTACTTTTTCGGGTTCCATAATTTCGGGTATGTGTACCTTTAATACCCCTATATGGTCAAACTCATTAAAGCCGGTTATCAGTTGTTGTTGCACTGCACCAAAAGCACCTTCCACCGTTTCGCGGTGGCGTACCATATCGCCGCTGTAAAGAGCGTCGTATTTATCAGTAAAATGTTTGGGTATAAAAGCAGTTTGTTTTTTCCCAAAATCAGAAAGCTTGTCATAATCGCCAAAACCGAACGATGCCTGTGCGTGCCGCACTAAATAAAGTTTACCCATAGCATTTTATTAGCGGCGCAAAAATAACCTAATAAGCCGGTACGGGTAGTAAAATAGCCCTATCTTCACGCTATAAATAATGTTATTATGGAAACGATGTTCAGTATAAGTACCAGCTACCCCGCTGAAAAAAATAAGGTAATGCGCGAAGGCTATAAAGGCAGCCTTAATTTTTATGCCAGCGATAAAATATTACAGCATTACCTGAAGAACCACGTTTCGGCAGAAGGGCTGGATTATATGCAAAGCAGGCTGGATTACACCGGTATAGAAGCAGCCGGCAAAATGAACGGGCTTTCGCTGCTTGCCGATAAAAACGGCCCCGAAGTGGTTAAAAGAAATTTTTGGGGCGAAACAATTAATGAAATACGTTTCCACCCGGCTTACTGGGAATTAATGGATGTGGCCGTTAAAAGTGAAATGTTCCGCGTAAAATGGGAGCCCGGGCTGCGCAGCAAATTCGGGCATGAGGGCCAGCGGCTTGGTTTTGCTTCGGGCTATTTATATGCCATGAGTGAATGCGGGCAATACTGCCCCCTGTGTATGACAGATGGTGTGGCAAGGCTGATTGATATTTTTTGCGATGAAGACGATAAGGAGCGTTTGTTACCGCATATATACACGCAAAACACCCCCGAATTTTATACCGGGGCCATGTACCTTACCGAGAAAACAGGTGGCTCGGATGTAGGCGCCAGTATTACCACCGCCACACATCACGAAGGGAAAACATATAAGCTAAACGGCGAAAAATGGTTTTGCAGCAATGCCAACGCTGATTTGATTTTTGCCTTGGCAAGAACAGATGAAGGGGTAAAAGGCACCAAAGGCCTTTCGATTTTTTTAGTGGAAAAGAACTTGCCCGATGGGCAAAAAAACCCAATTGAGGTTATACGCCTCAAAGACAAGCTTGGGGTACGCTCTATGGCAAGTGCCGAATGTTATTTAACCGATACACAAGGTATGCTTGTAGGTAACGAGTTTGAAGGGTTTAAAGTAATGATTGAAATGATTAACCTTTCAAGGCTCTACAATTCGGTAGCTGCGCTTGGCACTTCGCGCCGGGCTTTAGTAGAAGCTTACCAGTTTATAAGCCAGCGCAAAACTTTTGGCAAAACCGCTATTGAACACGCGCTTATCCGCACAAAGCTTACCGAACTGGGTGCTTTAAACGTTGCCAATTTCTACCTGGTATGGCGGGCTATTAAATCGCTTGACCTTGCCGATGCAGGCGATGAAAAAGAACTACAATTATTCAGGATTATTAATCCGATGACAAAGAAATGGTCGGCTGAAAAAGGCGTTTATATTACCCGCGAGAGCATGGAAATGATGGGCGGGTTGGGCTACATTGAAGACGGCGTAATGCCTAAGTTAATGCGCGATATGATGGTATTGCCTATTTGGGAAGGCTCGGGCAATATCATTATCCTTGACATGCTGCGCGCCATGGCAAAATCTGAAGGCTTCAAAGTATTGTGTGGCGAGATATTGAAAAGCGCTTCAAAAAATACGGCTTACAGCGAATTTATACAAACAAGTTTACAGGCCCTTATAAAGCAGGCAGGCAAACTAAAGGATATGCCGCAGGATATAATGGAGGCCTCCGCAAAACCGTTTTTTGAAAAGCTTACTTCGTTATACCAAATATCGCTTTTAGTGGATGAGTGGCAAAACGATAATGATGCGTGGATAGCACCCGCATTAAAATGGCTGGTAAACAACTATACTACACAAGAAGCAGGTGAAGTAACCCCGCTTTCGGTGGAAGAAGTTAAAGGGCTTTTGGCCTGGGAGTTTTAAAAAAATATGGGGAACTTATCAACTCATACAGGAATTCCGAAGTTAGTTAAGAACCGCAATTAAAAACCCGGGGCAATAGCAAATTTAATACCCCAGTTAGGCACGCCGGGTGTATGCCGGTAGGTTACACGCCATAAAAAATCGACCCGGAAGAGATGGAGGATATTTTCAATACCAAAACCGGCTTCGATGTATGGAACAGGGCTGGTGTAGCTAAGCGTGGGAATAGGGGTAAGCACATCCGCATTACGCTGGCTAAATTTATTAAACTCTCCTTTTACAAAAATCACCTCGCGCAGGCGCAAGCGGTTAATACCGGGTATTTTATTTAAAAAGAACCCGTCAAAATGATGCTCCAGCCAAAGTGAAAGATATTCATCACCGCCATATTCAAATTCATTCAGCAGGTTATAGCTTAACCGGTTTAGCAAAAAGCCAAGGTTCCCTTGTGTTAAGTACCAGGTAGTATAAGGCGCTTTGCCAAAAATTTTGCCTCCCCGCAGATTAATATTGGTGTGGCCAATAACTGATGATACCCTTTGCGACAAGCTGAATTTCAGGTTATGATAATTAAAGTACTCACCGGCCATATTGGTTATACCCGCCGTATACCTGAAAGTAAGGACAGGATATTTGGTGGTATGGAAGTGCCTGTAAAAACCGCCCACTGTATATAAATCTTTGTATGCGTACCTTACATCTATCGCAAATTCAGTGGTATTAAAATTATGGATATGCAGGGTTTCGGAACCTTGCTGCCGGGTAAAGTCAAATACGCCGGGTATATCGTAAAAGGTTTTAGGGTTAATAAACATAATGGTTGAAAAACCCCTTGTCCATTCCTTTTCGTAAGAAACAATAAACTGCCTTACTCGCATTATTTTGCTCAGGGTTTTTCCGCCGATAAGGGTGACTATATTGTCGAAAGTAAGGAACCGTTGCTCATCGGTTTGCCCGGGCACTACAAAATCATAGCCATACAAAGCTTCCAGCGCCTGCCAGTGGTCATCGTGAGAAGGAAGCCTTATACGCATCATGCCCATGTACTGAAATTTCTTATCGCCCAACCCGTAAGCACCATAGGCAGAGAAATAAAAAGTGCGTAAAAATTTATTGGCCGGTGTGCCATAATGTTGAAACCGTATGTTGGTTTCAAACCCAAACCGCAGGCGCCAGCCTTCAATATTATTTTTACTTACAAAGTTTAGCACCGGGCCAAAACTTACCGGCCCGGCATCAGCATAGGACGAGGTAAAAAACCTTCCAAGCCATTCGTAGGTTTTCCAGGCACGCACCAGTTTAATGGTATCAGATATATGGTAAACCTCTCTTTCCTGGCGGCTAAGCGGCTCAAACCGCATCGAATCCCAATAAGCGCGCGAATGGCTCCTTGCACTATCGGTTATCACTTCTTCTTCCAGGCCCTTAAAAATGGTATCAGGTATATTTATTTCGGTTTGGATATTCTTTCGCAAATGCACTTTGGTAACCAGTATGCTTGTTTCGTGTTTCTTCTTTAAAACCGAACCAACAGTACGCATCTCCTCCCTTTTCAAAAGCCAATCGCGGTTGTTTATCAAATCATAATCCTGCCTTATGGAATAATCACTTATCCAGTTAAAATTCGCTTTTTCGTTAGGCCTGAAAACAATAGATTTTATTGCCCATGTGGCAGAATCAATCCAGGCATAACCTTTCAGGGCCACATCTTCTTTTACCTTACCCACAAAGTGCAGCTTATACGAAACCCGGCCATCAATCTTCACCGTATCGGTAAGGTAATACCTGTAAAGATTAATAGCCTTCGGTGCAAATGGCGCAACAAAAGAAATACCCGCCATTACATAAAGGTTATCGTAAGGGTCTATTTCGGCAAAATGGTAACTGGCCATATTGCCTACCGAGGGGTCGTCAATGCCCGATAATATTTCGGCTTTAATAATTTTTTTGGTGGCTCTAGGCTCGCGCCGGTAGTAAACATCGCTTATACTTTCGCGCAGAATACCTGGTATAAAAATGTCGCCGTCCTCAGTGGTATCTATATTATCAAATGCAAAACGAAATGGCTTAAACAGGAAAAAATTTATCAGCTTTTGCGATGGGTTCAGCAGGGCCAGTTGCAGTTTGTCATAACTTTCATATTTGTACGATGAAATATGTTCGGCACGGTTTTCATCTTTATGTTCCACCACTTTATAAAAAACATAATTGGCGGCAGTATCAATGTACCTGTGTTTTACACGTTTACCTGCGTTTACAGTAATTTCAGTAAGTTTTAAGGCGCCTGAACCCATTTCGATATTAAGCGCCTGGGTTTTACCGTGCTTAATTGCCACCGTTCGTGTTTCGTAACCTATAAAGGAGAAGGAGATAGAATCTGCCCGCTCAATAGTGCGTATATCATATTCTCCCTTCGGGTCGGTTTGCGTACCTTTTAACGAACCTATGAACCTGATATTCACATAAGGCAGTGGTTCGTGGGTAGCAGCATCGGTTACCTTTCCGTAAATTTCAGTAGGCTGTGGCAATGTTGAATTACCCGCTTGTTGGCCAATTGAAACTTTACAAAAAAATACAAGCAAAAAAAACGTTAGCGCTACAGTACGAACCATAGGTAAGCGCCAAAAATAAAATAATTAAGGTGGAGTGCGCCAACCGGTGGGCAGAAGGGCTTTAAACGTTCAGGTAACGCATTAAAGCATCGTAGTTCTCCTTCAGTTCTTCGTTGTATTCGGCATCGTTATAAACGCCTTTTACTTCGTATTCAAAACGCTGGAAGCCAGCCAAAAGGGGCCCAACTTCGGTTATATTTAATTTGAGCGTAAGTTCTATCATTCCATCATCCAGCCGCAGATTACTGTAAAAACAGGTAATAGTAGCATCGTTTTCTTCTACCAGCCTTACCACCTCTGAAAGTGAGTATTCGGCCTGTGGTATTTCAACTTCAACAATAGCGCCGGGCTCTTTTACTGAGTTTAAAGTGGCAAAAGCACGCAAACAACTTTCAGCCGAAATCAGGCCCATATAATCGCCTTCTTCATCAACCACCGGTACCACTTTAATATTAAAATCAACCGCTGCTTTCATTACATCAAAAATATGGGCTGTATTTAAAACAAAAGGTTTGCGCAATGGCAACTGAAAGCTCTTTATAGTGTGGCTTAAATGTTTCAGGCCAATAATTTCATCCATGGTAACCAGCCCAACATACTTGTCGCCTTCAATTAGAGGTAACTGGCTAAGGTTAAATTCCTGCATCAGCATTAAAGCTGTTTCGCCACTGTCCTCCGGGTGAAGGGGCGTAATGGAATCTGATATGAGGTGCGGGGCTATCATAACATGCCTTTTTTAGTGGTTTCCGCCTGTTTTATTATTAGACGAATAAAATCAGAAAAAGTTAGAACGCACAAAGAATTATGACACAAATCATACAATCCTTTACTGTACAACGCAAAAAATCCGGTACTACACATAGTTTATTTTATTGCCTAATCAGGCATGTTTTTTCAAAAAACGTTCCAAAATGGCGTTAAACTCATCAGGTTTCTCCATCATTGGTGCATGGCCGCAATGTTCCATCAGGTTTAATTCCGAGTTTGGTAAAAGTTTGTGAAATTCTTCGCCAACAAAGGCCGGGGTTATTTGGTCGCTTTTGCCCCAAATAAGGCACACCGGTAAATTCATAGTGGGCACATCTTCGCGCAGGTTATGGCGCAAAGCCGATTTTGCCATGACTACAATTCGTATCGCTTTACTCCTGTCGTTCACAATATCAAAAACCTCGTCCACTAATTCTTTTGTTGCAAACTTCGGGTCGTAAAAAGTACCTTCGGCTTTCTTTTTCACGTATTCATAACTGCCCTTGCGCGGATAAGTATCGCCCAGCGAATTTTCAAAAAGGCCCGAGCTGCCGGTAAGGGTCATAGTTTGCACCTTAGCCGGGTCGCGCAATACGTATAACTGCGCAATATGCCCACCTAACGAATTGCCAATAAGATGCACTTTTTTAAAGCCGCGGTAATTTATAAACTCGGCCACATAATCTACCATACCGGTTACCGTGGTTTGGTCTAAAGGCAAATCGTATAAAGGAAGAAGCGGGATTATTACCTTGTAATTTTTTGAAAAGTGTTGTATAAGGTGGTTAAAGTTGCTTAATGCGCCAAATAACCCGTGCAGCAGAACGATAGCCTCGCCATCGCCTTCCTCGCAGTATTTAAATTGTTGTTCGCATTTTACCTGATACGACATTCGGGGTACGGGTTGCAATAAACCAAAAGTAATTTTTTATCGAGAAAATAAAATTTAACGCACCGGTGGTAATATAAACACCCGCCCGCTGTTGTAGCATGGACTAAGCAATAAGCCTGCCCATAAAGCCATTACAAACAATCGGTGGAATTTAAAGTTTAAGCTTCGGCCCTTTTTTTAAGCGCTTCGTTCATTGCTATAAAACTTTGGCGGGTTTGCGCACCTATTTTACCCATTATAACACCTGCCAGCAGGCCGCTAAAGTGCTCGCCCTGAACAAATTTTATGCTATTGTTACCAGCGGGGCTTATCCTGAAAAAATGTTGACCATTAAATACACCTGGTATGGGCAAACTACCCAGCCATTCAAACTCTTTGCCGGTGTTGGCCGCCATAACCCGGGGTTTAAAAACACTTACATTGTTTCCGTTTTTAAGTTCCACCCTCAACCTTGTGCCCACTACAGGTTGCCCGGTTATTGCAATAATAAAAGGGTTCCAGCTGGGGTATTGCTCAAAGTCGGTTAAAATGCCCCAAACTTTTTCGGCAGTGGCGTTAATGGTAATTTCAGTATAAAGGTCTTTCATAAAATATGTCGATGGTTTTGGTAATGACGAATTATTGAACCCTGAATTTTTAAAACAGCGGTGTTTATTACCGCTTTATTTACTTTGCCTGCACAATGAACCCAAGGCAAATAGCCATAAAAGACTACACCTACCAGCTACCCGATGAGCGTATTGCCCATTACCCGCTGCCCGAACGCGATGCCTCAAAACTCCTGGTTTACAAAAACGGCCATATAAGCGAAGATACATACCGCAACTTAAACAATTACCTGCCGGACAACACCACCCTGTGGTTCAACAACACGCGTGTAATTCCGGCCCGTTTATTTTTTACCACCCAAACAGGGGCAAAGGTTGAAATTTTTTGCCTGGAACCCTTGCAGCATACTGATATATCGGCAGCTATGCTGCAAACGGGCGCAACCCAATGGAATTGCA
>DASZPC010000697.1:0-6810 GCA_035550455.1 Chitinophagales bacterium
TGGGACCTCAACATTGGCGTGCTTTATGTATCTGCCGTTTCATCTGTTTCAGTGATTGGCATTTTAATGGCAGGCTGGGCCAGTAACAATAAATATTCATTACTCGGCGCTATGCGCAGCGGGGCGCAAATTGTAAGTTACGAACTCTCTGCCGGTTTGGCCATAATCACCATCGTTATCTTTACCGGTAGCCTGCGCATTTCTGATATTATTGCCTCGCAGCAAAATGGCTGGTGGCTGTTCAAGGGACATATTCCCGCAGTTATATCCTTTGTCATTTTTATTATCGCAGTAACTGCCGAAACCAACCGTGCACCCTTTGATTTGGCCGAGGCGGAATCGGAACTTACAGCCGGTTTTCATACCGAGTATTCAGGTATGCGCTTTGCCCTTTTCTTTTTAGCCGAGTATGTAAACATATTTATTGTATGCGCTATTGCCTCTACCTTATTTTTGGGCGGGTGGATGCCCTTTCATATTGGCCATTTGGAAGGCTTTAACCATGTGATGGATTTTATACCGGGCATCGTTTGGTTTTTTGGCAAAGTGTTCTTTTTAATATTTGTGATTATGTGGTTCAGGTGGACTTTTCCCCGCCTGCGTATTGACCAGTTGTTGAATTTGGAATGGAAATATTTATTGCCTATCAGCATGTTTAACCTGTTGCTGGCAACACTGGTAGCTATTATGGGATGGTATTTTTGACGGTTTGTTTTGAGTTTCTGGTTTTTTGTTTCCTGTTTCTGATTTACAAAAATGGCGACAATTACAAAATTTGAGGATTTGGATGTTTGGAAAAAGGCAAGAGAACTGGCAACGAGGGTTTATTCCATTACCAGTAAGGGTAAGTTTGCGAGGGATTACAGATTTAGAGACCAAATAAACGCAGCAGCAGGTTCGGTTATGGATAATATAGCAGAAGGTTTTGACAGGGGAGGTAGAAATGAATTTGTGAATTTTTTGGGGTTTTCAAAGGGGTCGGCAGGAGAAGTTAAATCGCAACTATACCGGGCATTGGATAATGAATACATTTCGAAGGAAACGTTCGATGATCTTTACAAACTTGCAGATGATATAGGCAAATTAAACGGAGGTTTAATTACTTACTTAAATAAATCAACTGTAAAAGGGACGAAATATAAAGAAAGGGTTTAACCGGAAACAAGAAACAGAAAACAGGAAACGATAAAGTGTTTATTACGGATTATATAAAAGATGTTTTTGGCGGAGTAAAATCCCTGCTGATTGGTATGCGCCGCACCGGTTACTATTTCTTTAACCATAAGGAGATAATAACCCAGCAGTACCCCGATGTAAAACAGGTTTTGCCTGAACGTTTCCGGGGCGAGGTGGTGATGATTCATGATGAGAAGAACGAGCACCGCTGCACCGGCTGCACGGCCTGCGAGTTGGCATGCCCCAACGCCACCATTAAAATTGTAACCAAATTTGATGTTACCCCCGATGGTAAGCGCAAAAAGGCGCTGGACACTTTTGTGTACCACCTTGAATTATGTACCATGTGTAATTTGTGTATTGAGGCCTGCCCCACCGGCGCTATTAAAATGGCGCAGACTTTTGAGCACAGCGTATACGACCGCAGTTTATTAACCAAAGTATTAAATACCCCCGGCTCGAAACTGATGGAGGGGGTAGAATAGAAAACCGATAAAACACGAACTTGAGCATAAAGGCATTTATATTTTTCATTCTTGCGGGTTTTATACTCTTAACCGGCCTGCTTTCGGTTACTGAGAAAAGGATTTTCAGGGCGGCCATTTACCTGCTGTTCTGCATGATGGGCATTGCCGGCCTTTATTTCTGGATGGATTTCGATTTTATTGCTGCTGTGCAGGTTGTGGTATATGTGGGTGGTATTGTGGTGCTTATTATCTTCTCCATCTTTTTAACCCACCAGATAGGAACAGATCTGGAGGAGCCGACAAGAAGGCGCGTAAACTTTGCAACGCTGGCAGCGCTTTTTGGTTTTGCCTTTTGCTTTGTAACCATTAGGGAGGCAAACCTGGCGGGCATTGGCAATAATATAACAGAACTAAGTGTGCGCGATATAGGGCGTCAAATGCTGAGCCTGAACGAGCATGGCTATATTTTGCCTTTTGAAGTAGTGAGCCTGTTGTTGCTGGCCGCCATGATTGGCTGTATAGTTATTGCCATTAAAACCCCCATGCCTGAAAGCGGGGCTAATCAAAACTTAAAAACTTAACCGGTTAGTGGAAATAAAACTGATTCAGATTCTTTTTGTAAGCACGGCCCTTTTTTTTATTGGTGTGTTTGGTTTTTTAACCCGCCGCAACACCATTACCATGCTAATGGCTGTTGAACTGATTTTGAATAGCGTGAACATCAATTTTGTGGCCTTCAACAAGTATTTGTATGCGGGCAGCCTGGACGGTGTTTTTTTTACTTTGTTTTTAATAGCCATTACTGCTGCCGAGGCAGCTGTGGCCATTGCTATTATTATCAATATATACCGCAGCCATAAGTCTATTGACATAGAAGATGCGGATGAATTAAAATGGTAATTGACAGAACGATTAATGACTAACGCTTTCGACATAGTACTGATACCGCTTCTACCTTTAGTAAGCTTTTTACTATTGGGGCTTTTTGGCAGAAAATATTTGCCAAAAGCTTCCAGTTGGATAGGCACTTTGTCCCTGCTCGCCTCTGCCTTTATTTCGCTGGCTACTGCTTATAACTACTTTTTTGTTTCAGGAAAAGTAAATGGTGTTTATCAAAAAATAGAAGCAATCAATTTCAACTGGCTGCAATTCGCCCCGGGTATTTCCATCAACATGGGCCTGATGCTGGACCCTATTTCGATGATGATGATTGTGGTGGTAACCTTTGTATCACTGATGGTACATATTTACAGTTTGGGTTACATGAAAGGTGAAGAACGGTTTGCCACCTACTATGCCTTCCTTTCGCTGTTTACTTTTTCTATGCTGGGGCTGGTGCTTTCCACCAATATTTTCCAGATATATATTTTTTGGGAGCTGGTGGGTGTTTCGTCCTTTCTGCTTATCGGTTTTTATTTCGACAGGCCCAGTGCGGTGGCGGCGTCCAAAAAAGCCTTTATCGTTACCCGCTTTGCCGATTTAGGCTTTTTGATTGGTATCCTTGTCCTTTCATTCCACGCCCAAACCCTCGATTTTAATACTTTGATTGAAAGGCTTACCACCCCAACCCCGCAACTTCAAAATGCTATATCCACTTATTTCCTGGGGGCATCTGCTTTAACCTGGGGGCTGTTGCTGGTGTTTATGGGCGGGGCTGGCAAAAGCGCCATGTTTCCGCTGCACATCTGGCTGCCCGATGCCATGGAAGGCCCAACGCCGGTTTCGGCTTTAATACACGCGGCCACTATGGTGGTGGCGGGGGTTTACCTGGTGGCGCGGCTTTTCCCGGTGTTTGCAATTTCCTGCCCCGGCGCCTTGCAGGTGGTGGGGTATGTGGGCGCGGCTTCGGCATTTATAGCCGCTGTAATTGCCTGCACCCAAACCGATATTAAGCGGGTACTGGCTTATTCCACCATGTCGCAAATTGGGTATATGATGTTTGCCCTCGGCGTTTCGGGTTATGGCGGCGAACACGGATTAGGCTTTACGGCCTCTATGTTCCACCTGTTTACCCATGCTATGTTTAAGGCCTTACTATTCCTGGGTGCGGGTGCGGTAATACATTATGTGCATTCCAACGAAATGCGCGATATGGGCGGCCTGCGCAAACACATGCCTGTTACCAACGTTACCTTCCTGGTTGCCTGCCTTGCTATTTCGGGTGTGCCACCTTTTAGCGGTTTTTTTAGCAAGGAAGAAATTTTATCGGCTGCCTTTGCACACAACAAATTCATTTATGGGGTGGCGTTGGTTACCGCGGGCATTACCGCATTTTATATGTTCCGTTTGTATTTCTCCATTTTTTGGAGCAAAGATTTTCATGCACATTCCCATGATGCAGAACATCATCACGGCGAAGCGCCCTGGACGATGAAATTGCCTTTATTGATATTGGGCGTAATGGCTGCTTTTGCCGGTTTTATACCGTTTGGCAATTATGTTTCAAGCAATGGCTTGCCGCTGGCGCCTGAACCGGTTTCAGCAATGGCAATTCCTCCAATCTTTTTTGGTTTGATAGGAATTCTTTTAGCCTGGATGATGTACAAAACCACTAACAACCTGCCTGATAGAATAGCCGCCAGTCTGAAAAGCCTGTACACGGCAGCTTATCACAAATTTTATATTGACGAATTGTATTTGTTTATAACAAAGAAAATAATCTTTAACCTGGTGGGCAGGCCTGCCGCCTGGATTGACAGGAATATTGTTGACGGGGCTGTGAACCTAAGCGCAGATTTGACAGATGACACCTCCGGGCTGATTAAGGGATGGCAAAGCGGCAAGTTGCAGCAATATGCCATTTGGTTTTTTGTGGGTGTAATTGGTACAGCCGTGTTTTTTATGTATGTGTGGAAGTAGCTGTCGCTAAATCCGGATGGCAATGACGGTATTAACCTCTGGCTTAAGCCTGAGGTTATGGAAATAGGGTAAAAAATGGCTTTAGCCATGATAAAAAGTTAATAGTATGTCGTTTGTCAGGATAATGGTTCATGCGGTTTGGGGCACAAAAAACAGAACTCCTTTTTTGAAAAAGGAAATCCGGTCTCAGTTGATTGGGCATATTCGTGAAAATGCAAAAGTGAAAGAGATATATATTGATAAGTTAAATGGTTATACCGAGCATTTACATTGTTTATTTGCGCTGAACGCAAATTTGAGCCTGGCAAAAACAATGCAGCTATTAAAAGGAGAGTCGGCTTTTTGGATGAATAAGCAAAAGTTGTTGCCAGTGAAATTTGAATGGGCAGATGAATATTTTGCAGTTTCTGTAAGCGAATCTATGATGAATAAAGTGAGGAATTATATTGACAACCAGGAGGAGCATCATAAGAAGTTGGCTTTTGCCCAGGAATACGATGAGTTTATAAAGAAGTACAATTTCAAAGTATATCATGGCTAAAGCCGGGTTAAGATAGTATGGCACTAACCCCAGGCTTAAGCCTGGGGTTTAAACAAAAAGCGCTGACGGCTTTAGCCATGATTGATTTTGAATGAGTAGATAATGACAATGTTTTAACATGAACCTCTCATTACTTGTAATTATTCCGGTACTGGTTTCGGCAGTAATACTGCTTTGTAAAAACCGGTTCCAGGTGCGTGCGGTAGCCTTACTTGGCGCTGGTATGCAGTTGGGTTTGGCGGCGGCGCTGTTGCTGGCTTATCATCACCAAAGGCAGGCCGGTGATACCGCACAGATGCTTTTTCAGTACCGCACGGTTTGGTTTCAGCCGCTTAATATCCAGTACTATATAGGGGTGGATGGTATTTCTATTGCCATGATATTGCTTACTGCCTGTGTGGTGGTGGCCGGTATACTGGTTTCGTGGAATGTGGAGAAAATGAGTAAGGAATTTTTCTTTATGCTCACGCTTCTTTCTGCCGGTGCTTATGGGTTCTTTATTTCGTTGGATTTATTTACCATGTTTTTCTTTCTTGAATTGGCTGTTATCCCTAAATACCTTCTTATCGGTATATGGGGCAGCGGCAAAAAAGAATACAGCGCCACCAAGCTGGCATTGATGTTGATGGGCGGCAGCGCTTTGGTGTTTGTTGGCCTGTTAGGCGTTTACTATTACAATGGCGCGCCCAGCTTCGATTTGCTGGCAATCTCAAAAAACCATTTGCCTAACGAGGTGCAGCATTTCTTTTTTCCTTTCCTTTTTGTCGGCTTTGGCATTTTTGGCGCCCTGTTTCCTTTTCATGCCTGGGTGCCCGATGGCCACTCATCGGCGCCAACAGCGGCCTCTATGTTCCTGGCCGGTATATCTATGAAATTGGGCGGTTATGGCTGCCTGCGCGTTGCCACTTACCTGATGCCTGAAGGCGCACACGAATATCAATGGGCTATTATCCTGCTTTCGGCTATTGCCATATTGTATGGTTCATTTGCCACCATGATGCAAACCGATTTGAAGTACATTAACGCATATTCATCAGTCAGCCATTGCGGTTTTGTGTTGCTGGGTATAGGCATGTTAACCAAAACGGCCATTACCGGCGCGGTTATGCAAATGGTGTCGCATGGTTTAATGACGGCCCTTTTCTTTGCCGCTATAGGCATGTTATATGAACGTACCCACACCCGCGCCGTAGCCGAAATGGGCGGCCTCTTAAAAATAACACCCTTTATAGGCACAGTGTTTTTTATTGCCGGTTTATGTTCGTTGGGCTTACCGGGCTTTAGTGGCTTTGCAGCTGAAATGACGGTGTTTATGGGCGCCTGGCAAAATGCCGATACCTGGTACCGGTTGGCTACCATAGCTGCCTGTGCCTCGATAGTGGTTACAGCAGTATATATTTTACGCGCGCTGGGCAAAGTAATGATGGGCCCGGCTTCGTTAACGCTTCATGATGGCGAAGGTACCGTGATTCCATCGTTTGCCGATGCAGCATGGAACGAAAAACTGGCAGCCGTAATACTGGTTATTGGCATTGTAATTATTGGCGTGGCGCCGTTTTTATTGCAGCGCCTTATTGGCCCCGGAACCGAATCCATCATTCAAAACGTACTGAGGGCAGCGATGTAATATGCAGTGGATAAACACTATAATGACGATGAACTTCGAGATGATGGTAACCCTTATCATCTTTGTACTGCTGTTTATTAAAATTTACGACCGCGCCGGTAACATTACCGTTATTGCCATCAGTAATTTGCTGCTGTTGT
>DASZPC010000698.1:0-4574 GCA_035550455.1 Chitinophagales bacterium
ACACATAACCCATTGATTATCAATAGTGCGGTTTGTTTTTCAGCCTTTCTACCTACTTGGTTTTCAGTTGGTCAACTATTTTAGTTATAAGTATTTATCTAACTCACAATCAATTACTTATAATTTTATAATTAAAAAATCGGCAATGTATGTTTGGTGCCCTTTTCATACTGTTCAATACGCCTTTACGGTGCCGCCCAAAAATACGCTTGTTGCCCGGCCTTTTGAAATTATAGCCCATTAATGTTTTTCACATTTACACGCGCCTCCTTCTGCATGCGGTTTCATAGGTAAAATGGCGCAATTAAATATTAGTAAGGGAAAAATGTGTAAATATTTTACGCGCGACCCCGGTTTTTATTTAGCCGCTTTTATGTTGTTGGTAAAATTAAATTTGGGTTTTCCTGTTACCTTTTTTCTTTGCACCGTTATAAATAGAACAAAATGATATTACTGGACGGCAAAAAGCTCTCCGACGAGTTAAAGCAGGAAATTGCAGAAGAAGTGAAGCAAATAAAGGCGGCTGGTGGCAAAACCCCGCATCTGGCGGCTATTTTGGTGGGCAACGATGGCGGAAGCCTTACCTATGTAGGCCACAAGGTGAAGGCCTGCGAGCAGGTTGGCTTTAAATCAACCCTCCTGCATTTTGAAGATACCATTACCGAAGATTTTCTGCTGCATGAGGTGGATAAACTGAATAACGATAAAGACGTGGATGGCTTTATTGTTCAGCTGCCACTGCCCCGGCACATTAACCCCGATAAAGTTATCATGGCTATTAACCCGAAAAAAGATGTGGATGGTTTCCACCCGGTTAACGTTGGCCGTGTTACTTTAGGTATGAATGCTTATGTATCGGCTACCCCGCTGGGCATTACCAAAATACTGGAGCGTTACAATATCGAAACCAGCGGCAAACACTGTGTGGTAATTGGCCGTAGCAATATTGTAGGCCGGCCTATGAGCATACTAATGAGCAGCCAGTCTAAAACCGGCAATGCCACAGTTACAGTTTGCCATTCTAAAACCAAAAACCTGGCCGAAATTTGCCTGCAGGCCGATATTATTATTGCCGCTTTGGGCAAGCCCGAATTTTTAACCGCCGACATGGTTAAAGAAGGCGCGGTGGTTATTGATGTGGGTACTACCCGCGTGCCCGACACAACATCCAAAAACGGTTGGCGTTTAAAAGGGGACGTTAAATTTGCCGAGGTATCGCCTAAGTGCAGTGCCATTACGCCGGTTCCCGGTGGCGTGGGCCCCATGACGGTGGTATCTTTATTGCTCAATACACTAAAAGCTGCAAAAAATGAAATCAGCTAAACACGTTTTCACTTTTTCGTTTTTTATAATAGTTATGGCCGCCCTGTTGTTTTCTTCATGCAAGCAGCGTGCCGCCAAACAGGAAACAGGCGAAAGCATAAAAATAACCGGCAACCAGGTATATACCGATACCGGTAGCTCATCGGTAAAAGTATTCGACCAAAACGGTCGTGTTTGTGTGCAGCAAAGCAATACTTACTATGAAATGGTGAATGTGCTGCAGCAGGGCAAGGCTATTCCCGTATTGCTTAAAATCCGCAAAACCGAACTATGTTTCGCCGACTCAATTAATAAAACAAAGGTGTACGAAGTTACCGCCAAAAGTGTGCTCGATACAAAACCCATTGCCTGGGATGCTAAATTCGTAGGTACCGATATGCAGTTTAAGGATAATACCATCATTGATGTTACCGAAGGCGCCGATAATGAAGAAGATTTTTTTCGCCGTTATAGTCTGTTAAACGGCAACGAAGTATTCAATTGCTCCTACGGCGAGTTAAAAGTTTCTATACCCAACGTTAAAGACAAACGCTTTATCGGTTATACCTCGCAAAAAGCGGCCTCTGCCCCTATACAGGCCATGAACCAGGAAAATCTTTTGGGCGTTATAAACTATGGCTCCGCCGATTCTCCCGGCACACCAATATGGGTTAAATTAAAGCGAAGCGGTATAGCCGATAAAATTCCGAACAACACGCCCGATATGGTTTTAGTGCCTGCTAACGATAACACCACGGCTATTGAAGATGGTAAATCAATCATCTTAATGCGTGCCGATGAGCATTATCAACCCAAAGATGTGACCGATTTCTCCCTTAAAATGACTTTTTACTTTGGCGCCGATAACGAGGCTACTTACATTACCATTCCGGTTGTGAACGACCACCTCGATCTCGCCAACGCCAAATACGACAAAGACATTTTTGAACTTACCAGCCCCGCGCAATAAGGTAACGTTCGCTTACAACTTAAACACGTTAATACATTAACACGTCAACACCTCCCTGTTGATATTATGCCCTGTTTTTGAAACATTTTGTATTCAATTTGCGCGGCAATGAGCACCGATATTCCCGCTTCGCCCCAACTGCCTGTAATGGAGCACTTTTACACCATTCAGGGCGAAGGCTACCACCAGGGCCGTCCCGCTTATTTTGTGCGCCTGGGTGGTTGCGATGTGGGCTGCTCCTGGTGCGATGTAAAAGAAAGCTGGCACGCCGAAAAACATCCGCTTTGGAATGTGGACGACATTGTGGCTGCGGTTAAAAATTCAGGCGCCGAAATTTGTGTTATCACCGGTGGCGAACCTTTAATGTACGATTTAACAAATCTTACGGCTGCTTTGCATCTGCATGAAATCCGTACCCACGTTGAAACTTCTGGTGCTTATCCTTTAACCGGTGGGTGGGATTGGGTTTGCGTTTCGCCAAAACGCTTCAAACCCGCTTTGGGGGGCTGTTTAGAAGCAGCCAATGAATTGAAAGTAGTAATTTACCACCGAAACGATTTCAGGTTTGCCGAATCTTATGCTGAAAAGGTAAACCCCTTTTGCCATTTATTTTTACAGCCCGAATGGAGCGTTGAAAAAGAAATACTGCCTTTGGTAATAGATTACGTGAAGCAAAACCAAAAATGGAGTATTTCGGTGCAGGTTCATAAATACATGAACATTCCCTGAACTAACAGTTAACTGTTTTGTAATAAATGATTGTAAAACCCGGATTAAACTTGCATTCATGAAAACCGGATTGAGGAGTAAAATGTTGCTGGTGCTGTTTACAGCCCCTGTTTTTTGTTTTTCGCAATACGTTACCAAAGACCAGGTAAAGGGCAAGGCGAAAGAATATTACGAAATGGCCGATAATGATTTTCAGTTTGGCAAACTGCCGCCTGCTGATTCGTTGTTTCATTTAGCTGTAAAAGAAAAAGATAATTTTATTGATGCCTGGGTGCAGATAGGCCAGTTGAACCTCGAGTACATGCACCGGTTTAAAGAGGCTGCCGCCGCTTTCGAAAAAGTGAAGCTACTAAGTAAAGATTATATGCCCGAAGTTGACTATCAATTGGGCAAATGTTATTTAAACATGGGCGAATATGGGCTGGCTAAAACCCATATCAACGATTATCTGAAACAGGATAAAATACCCGCCGAGAATCAGTTTAAATGCGAAAAAATGCTCTCCGATTGCGACTTCGGCGCTGAAGCTATGAAGCATCCTTACGATTTTCACCCGGTCAACCTCGGTTCAGGGGTTAATACGGCTGAAGACGAAAGTATGCCCACCCTTACTGCCGATGAAAAATACCTCTACTTCACCCGCCATACCGGCCTCGGTATTTATCAGGATGAAAATATTTTCATGAGCATCCGCACCGGCAACTTTTTCAGCCCCGCCGAACCTTTGGAATTTAATACCGATCAGTATGTGGAAGGGGCGCAAAGTATTTCCCCCAGCGGTAAATATTTGTTCTTTACCAGCGCCGAACGCCCCGATGGCGAGGGCCGCGCCGATATTTATATGACCCGAAAAATAGGCGACCACTGGGACCGCCCCAATAACATGGGCCCTCCCATTAATGGCCCCGGTTGGGATGCGCAGCCCTGCATCAGCGCCGATGGCCGCGCGCTTTATTTTGCCTCTATACGCCAGGGCACGCGTGGCGGCAGCGATTTATGGGTTAGTTACTACGATGATAAAACCGGGTGGGGCAAACCCGAAAACCTCGGCGATAGCATAAATACCCAATTTGATGAAATGCGCCCTTTTATTCACCCCGATGGCCAAACCCTTTATTTCTCCAGCAATGGCCACCCCGGCATGGGCAATTTCGATATTTACATGAGCAAAAAACACGCCGATGGCGCCTGGGGCGCACCGGTTGATTTGGGTTATCCCATCAACACCCCCGGCGATGAAATAGGCCTCTATGTTACTACCGATGGCTCCCGTGCTTATTACGCCAGCGAGCAAAAGGACAGCAAAGGCCAGATGGATATTTACAGTTTCGATATGCCCGCTCAGTTCCGCCCCGGTTATACCTCCTATATAGCAGGCAATGTGTACGATAAAGATACCCGTAACTCTATTCCTGCCAATGTGCAGGTGTACGACGTGGCAACCGGTAAGTTGTTTGCCACTTTCTCTTCCGATAAGTTGAATGGTAACTTTCTCTCCACCCTGCCTGCCGGTAAAAACTACGCCGTTGAAGTGCAAAAAGACGGTTACCTCTTTTATTCGCAGAACATATCT
>DASZPC010000699.1:0-2327 GCA_035550455.1 Chitinophagales bacterium
ATCTGGGTAACTAAGCCAAACCTGTTTGTAACAGCCACGTTGGTTTCCGTAAAAACGGGTGTGCCGGTTGGCGAGCCATCGTGTATGGTAAATTTGATAGTAACATTCGACCCATCAGGCAAGGGGTTGCCCGATGCATCGCGAACCACCGCCTGGTAGTTCATTTGCTGTGGTACCTGGGCGAAAAGCAGGGTGCTGCATGCCGCCAGAACCATCAGCGTGGTTAGTAATTTTTTTTTCATGTGCTAGGGTTTAAGGTAGATAAAGCAATATTTCCCGCATTCAAATAAAAACTGGTTTATTATGAATGGGTTAGGATTATTAAAGGTGCGGGGTAAAAATAGAAAATATACCGATTTAACAAATCATATTAAGCAATAAATGCCCCCGGTTAACTAAACTTAATACAGTTGTTGGCAGATAAAACAATAGCCTCGTTTTTCTGATATTTCGGAAAAATAATTGATGATGGCCCCTACACCTTTAGTTATTGCTACCTGGAACAACCTGAAAGCCACAGAGGCGGGCCGGCAGGTATTGGCAAAAAATGGTCCGGCGCTTGATGCAGTTGAAGCCACCGCCAAAGTGCCGGAAGCAGACCCCGATAATATGACGGTTGGGTATGGCGGCCACCCTGACCGTGATGGAAATGTAACATTGGATGCCTGTGTTATGGACCACCTGGGCAATGCGGGTTCGGTAACCTATTTACAACATATTATGCACCCGGTTTCGGTGGCGCGTAAAGTGATGGAAAAAACACCCCATGTGATGTTAAGTGGCGATGGTGCTTTGCAGTTTGCTTTAAAGGAGGGGTTTAAAAAGCAAAGCCTGCTTACCGATAAAGCCAGGGCTAGGTGGGAAGAGTGGAAATTGCAATCGAAATACGAGCCGGTAGTTAATATTGAACTGCACGATACCATCGGTATTTTGGCACTCGATGCCCAGGGCAACTTGGCGGGCGCTTGTAGTACCAGCGGGCTGGCCTACAAAATACCTGGCAGGGTGGGCGATTCGCCCATTATTGGGGCCGGGCTTTTTGTAGATAATGCGGTTGGCGCTGCCTGTGCCACCGGTTACGGCGAACTGGCCATGAAATCGTTGGGATCGTTTTTAATTGTTGAATTAATGCGGCAGGGAAAAACGCCACAACAGGCCTGCGAAGAAGCTATTAACCGGGTGGCGGCAAAATATGATTGTAGCGGTAAGCAATTGGCTTTTTTAGCAGTAAATAAAACAGGCGCCATAGGTGCTTACTCGCTGCAACAGGGGTTTAGCTATTCGTTAGGTAATAACGCAGGTAATCATATTTTTGAATCAGGATATTATAGCTAATGCGGTTTGTAGATAAAAATTTAATGCGCGAAATGGAGGCTGTTGCAGTGAATAAAAAACTGCCCGCCGGTGCTGTTATGATGAACCCCGGCGATGTTATCCAGTATATCCCCATTGTTTTAAAAGGCAGCCTGCGCATATTGTTACAAAACGAAAATGGCGACGAGCGGTTTCTATACCATATATATCCCGATGAAACCTGTGCGCTGTCGCTTTCGTGCTGCCAGGCGCATAAGCTCAGCGAAATTAAGGCCGTAGCAGAAGAAGACACCCAGGTAATGATGGTTCCCGTTAGGTACCTGGATGAATGGATGAAGTACCCCGAGTGGAAGAAATATGTAAGTGATACCCAGGCTCAACGCTTTACTGAACTGCTGGAAACTATTGAAAGGGTTGCCTTTTCAAAACTGGACGAACAACTATGGAGCTACCTGGTTAAACGTGTGCAGGCCACAGGCAACCCTGTTTTAAAAATTACCCATCAGCAAATAGCTAACGAACTAAACTCGCCCCGCGAGGTAATTACCCGTCTTTTACACCAATTAGCCAGCCAAAAGCGCGTTACACTGGCCCGAAACTTAGTTGAAGTTCATGTGCTAAAGTGACTTTTATCACGCTCCGTTTTCTGTTTCCTGCCCACCTTTGTGTTATAAAATCAAAAGCTATGAAACGGAATGTAGGAGGCTTAGACAGCATTATACGCATTATAGTGGCAATTATAATAGGCGTAATGTATTTCACCAATTTTATAACTGGCACGTTAGGAATTGTATTGCTGGTTTTGGCTGGCATATTTGTAGTAACCGGCTTTGTGCGGTTTTGCCCGCTTTATCTTCCTTTTCGCATTAATACAAACAAATAAAACATTTAGTTATGGCACATGAAGTGGAAACCCTTTGGATGGGCAAAATGCAGTTTAATGCATTAGTAGACGGACATACCATTGTTATGGATGCTGCCGAAAAAAACGGCGGTGAAGATAACGGCCCCAT